>CAZADC010000333.1:0-4459 GCA_964483755.1 uncultured Planctomycetaceae bacterium
CCTGCATAGGGATCGCGCCGATGGTGCCCGATACCGCGCCGGTGACGCGGAACGTCCGCCGCCCGGCCCGGATCGCCGTCACCGCCATCTGATTTCGCGTCAGCGTGCCCGTCTTGTCGGTGCAGATGACCGTCGTCGAGCCCAGCGTCTCGACGGCGGGCAGGCGGCGGACGATCGCGTGCCGGTCGGCCATCCGCTGCACGCCCAGCGCCAGCGTCACGCTGACGACGGCGGGCAGGCCCTCGGGAATCGCCGCGACCGCCACCGCGACCGCGAACAGGAGCATGTCGACGAGCGGCTCGCCGCGCAGCACGCCGAGTCCGGCGATGACGCCCGCCAGGACGACGCCCGCGACGCCCAGGATCGTGCCCAGACGCCCCAGGCGCCGCTGGAGCGGGGTTTCCTCCCGCTCGGCCGAGCGGACCTGGCCGGCGATCTCGCCCAGCGCCGTGTCCATGCCGGTGGCGACGACCATCGCCCGCCCCCGCCCGGCCGTGACCGCCGTCGAGAGATAGAGCATGTTCGCGCGCTCGGCGAGCGGCGCATCGGCGTCGAGCGCGCCCGGCGCCTTGGAGACCGGGTGCGACTCGCCGGTCAGCGCGGACTCGTTGACCTGCAGGTCCGTCGCGTCGAGCACCCGCGCGTCGGCGGCGACGCGGTCGCCCGCCTCGACGATCAGGACGTCGCCGCCCACCACCTCCGCGGCCGGGATCTGCACCTCGCGACCGTCGCGGAGAAGCCTCGCCCGCGGGGCGGCCATGCGCCCCAGCGCCTCGAGCGCCCGCTCGGCCCGCCATTCCTGCACGACGCCCAGGATCGTGTTCAGCAGCAACACGCCGGCGATCACGCCCGCGTCGACGTAGTGCTGCATGGCGAGCGACACGGCTGCCGCCCCGGCCAACAGATAGACCAGCGGGCTGCGGAGCTGCTTGAGGATCAGCTCGAACGGCGTGACGCCCTTGCCCGCCTCCAGCGCGTTGGGCCCGTGCCGGCCCAGGCGACGGCCGGCTTCATCCGAGCTCAGCCCGTCCGCGCCCACGTCGAGACGGTCGCGCAGCGCCTCCGTGTCGAGCGTGTGCCACGGACGGTCTGTCGAAGCCGTTTCGGTCATGTGTCACGCGCCGCCGGGCGCCGGCGGACAGGTGCGTTCCGGCAGCGCGGCGAACCTTCCCAGGCCGCCGCGCACTGCGCCGTGCGATGCCGCTGTGCGCTGCGCCCGGTGAACAGGCCGCCACAGCGCGCAGGCGCCACGCGGCGCCGCTACGCAGTCGGGTTCTCGATGAACTCGCCGCCGCGGCACCACTTGAGATAGTTGAGCCCGTGGACCTGCCCGGTCATCTCGAGCTCGTCGCGGTAGACCGGGTCGTGCCAGCCCTCGATGTCGATGCTGCCGGTGAACCCGCCCATGCGGAGCTCGCTGATCACGTCCCGCCAGTCGGTGTCGCCGAAGCCCGGCGTCCGGTGGAAGGCGAAGCCGTGCGGACCGGCGATGCCGTGCTCGCGGACGACGTCCCAGCGGATCGTCGCGTCCTTGCCGTGCACGTTGAACACGCGCCCGACCCACTTGCGGAGCTGCGGAAGCGGGTCGATGAGATTGACCATCTGGTGGCACGGCTCCCACTGCAGCCCGACGTTGTCCATGCCCAGCGCGTCGAACATCATCTCCCAGGCGGTCGGGTTGTGGGCGATGTTCCAGTCGCCGCTCTTCCAGTCGCCTCCCATCGAGCAGTTCTCGAACGCCAGGCGGACGCCCTTGTCCGCCGCCCGCTCGGCCAGCGGCTTGAACACCTGCTTGAACCGCTTGATCGACGCGTCGATCGGCTCGCCGATCACCCGCCCGGAAAAGCCCGTGACCAGGTCGGCGTCGAACAGCCCGGCCGCGTCGATGCATTTCTTCCATCCGTCAAGGGTCTTCTTGTCGATCGGGCGCTTCGCCAGCGGATTGCCGAACACGCTCAGCGAGCTGATCACCGCCCCGCTGTCGCCGAGCGTCTCGGCGACCTGGCGCGCGAGCGTCTTGAGATTGGTCCCCTTGAGCTCCTGCCAGAAGGTGATCGAGAACGACTCGAACCCGTGCGGGAGAATCTGGCGGATGTACTCGGCCGTGCCTTCGCCGCCGTTGACCAGCGTGCCGATGCGGATGTCCTGGTGCATGAAGAGCCCTTCCGATGCATGTGTCGACGTCGCCCCGTCAGGCGCGACGCGCGCCGCGCCCGGGCGGGAACGTAAGGTGGAGTCTTTCTATCGCCCGCCATGCCGCGACGCAAGCGCTGCGGACGGCAGCGCCGACATTGCAGGATAGCGGCAACGCGTTCGGCGGGCCGGAAGCCGGGCTCCTGCCCCACGTCGTCGTCGGTCGAGCCTTGACCTGCCCGAATCTCCTTGTCCGCACGGCGGCCGGTGGTATAACCGTGCCCTTTCCCAAGGAGATCGGTAATGGAAGTGCTCACCGGGTTGTTCGATCGGACGGTCCTTCAGCGCAATGCCGGCGGCGTCAGCGATGCGTCGATATCGGGACGCTGCGCCGGCGAAGGCGCTGTCTCGGCGCGCGTCACCCGCAACGGCCGGGCCGTGCGCGGCTTCGCCCGCGTCGCCGTCGGCAAGGCCGTCGGCGGAGAGTTCACCGCCCGTCTGAAGGGCCTGCCCGCCGGCGGCCCGTACGACGTCGAGCTGCGGGTCGACGAAACCGGCGAGCTTGTTCGCGCCGTCGACGTGCTGGTCGGCGACGTGTGGATTCTCGCCGGACAGTCCAACATGCAGGGCGTCGGGCTGCTCGCCGACCGCGAGCCGCCGCACGAGCACGTCCGGGCCTTCTACATGGACGACCGTTGGGACGTCGCAGAAGACCCGATCCACAACATGCATGCCGCCGTCGACGTGGTCCACGGCGGCCCGCACGAGACGCCCCCGCCCGCACCGCCGCAGGCCGTCGGCGTCGGACCGGGCGTGTCCTTCGGGCGCGCCATGCTCGACGCGACCGGCGTGCCGCAGGGGCTCATCGCCTGCGCCCACGGCGGGACGAGCATGAGCCAGTGGGACCCGAAGCTCAAGGGAAAGGGAACCGCCAGCCTCTACGGCGCCACGGTCCGCCGGTTCGGCAAGTGCGGCGGGCGGGTCCGCGGCGTCATCTGGTACCAGGGCGAGTCGGACGCCAACCCCGGCGCCGTCGACCACTTCACCGGACGGAACCGCCACCTCGTCGACGCCATGCGAAGCGACTTCGGCGACAGGCGCCTGCCGGTGGTCATGGTCCAGATCGGACGGGTCGCCAACTGGCAGGATCACGCCTCCTGGAACGCCGTCCAGGACCGCCAGCGGCGCCTGCCGGAGCTCATCGACCACCTCGCCGTCGTGCCCGCAATCGACCTCGCCCTTGACGACCTGATCCACATCAGCGGCGTCGGGCAGCGCCGCCTCGGGCGCCGCATGGCCGCCGCGATGAACGTGCTCCTCCACGGCCGAAAGGCGGGCAAGCCGCCGCTGCGCCTGAAGGGAGTCCGCGTCGAGGCGAACGGGCTGCGGGGCACGGGCGACGTGATCGTGGAGTACGAAAACGTTGTCGGCGAGCTGCAGAGCGCCGGCCGACCTGCAGGCTTTACGCTGACCGAGGGCGGCGAGCTGGACGCAATCTACAAGATCGTTCTGGACGGTCGGCGGGCGATCCTCCAGACCACGCTCCCCCTGTTCGATCTCGAGCCCTGCCGGCTGAGCTACGGACGGGGCGCCAACCCCTACTGCAACATCACCGACGCCGCCGACCGCTCGCTGCCCGTGATGATCGACGAGGTGATCGGCCGGCCGCGGGCGCTTACGGAGTTCGTCACGGACCTCAGCGTCAGCCGCTTCGTGCCCGGCGCGGGCTCGCTCGACGGGCTGAACGCCCCGCCGGCCGCGGAGGAGCTGGACTTCCGCCGCCGGACCTTCCCCGGCGCGTTCTGCGACCTGCACGAGGAAATCGCCGCGCGGAGCGACGAGGACCCGCTGGTGTACTTCGCCTGCCGCCTGGACTGCCCCGGGCGGATGAAGCTCCGCGCCTGGCTGGGCTACGACGGACCGGTCAAGCTGTTCGTCGACGGCGCCGAGGTGCACCACGACCCGGCCGGCGTTAATCCGGCGAAGGTCAACGATGCGAAGGCGGACTTCACCGCGACACCCGGCGAGCACACGATCACCGCCGCCCTGGGTTCGAACGGCGGACGGGCCTGGGGCATCTTCCTTCGCCTGGAACGCCTCGACGTGTCGCCCGAAAACATCCGCGCCGGCGACTACGATCTGCCGAACGTCTCGCCCCTGTGACGAAGCCCACCGCCCCTTCTGCCGGGAGTGTGGCAAGGCGTCCGCCCTGCCGCGTCGCCGCTTGCTGTCGCGCAGGGCGTGCAAATCGCATTGTGATTTGCACGCGGAATCGCACGAGCATCGGCCATCCGTTCTTTCTCCCCCGAGTTGGCGCAGAGCGACC
>CAZADC010000334.1:0-4457 GCA_964483755.1 uncultured Planctomycetaceae bacterium
CGCGGCACCTGGGACGGCGAGGGCGGCGGCGTGCTGATCAACCAGGCGCCGCACTCGCTCGACCTGTTCCAGTGGATGGCCGGCATGCCGAAGCGCGTGCTCGCCAGCGTCTCGACGCGCTGCCACGACATCGAGGTCGAGGACACCGCCAACGCCATCTGCGAGTACGACGACGGCAAGATCGGCTACATCTACGCCACCACGGCCGAGGCGCCGGGGATGGAGCGACTGATCGTCTGCGGCGAGAAGGGCACGATCATCTCCGAAGGCGGCAAGCTGCGCCTCGGCAAGCTCAAGAAGCCGCTCACCGAGTACATCCAGAAGAACGATGCATGGGGGCATCCGGAGACCGAGTGGAAGGACATCAGCTTCAAGCCCACCGCGGGGCAGGCCCACCTGAACATCACCAAGGCATTCGCGGACCACGTTCTTAAGGGCAAGGACATGGTCGCCACGGCCGAGGAGGCGATCAACGAGCTGGAGCTGTCCAACGCGATCTACGTCGCCGGATTCAAGAACAAGGCGGTCGATCTGCCGGTCGACGCCGCCGAGATCGACCGGCTCATCGCGAAGCTCCAGCGCGAGCGCTCGACCGGCAAGGGCGGCGAAATGCGCAAGGCCGCCCGCAAGGATCTCAAGAAGCTCGACGTCAACATCCGCGAGCAGTAGACGCGCCGGCTGCAGGGCCGCCGGGCAGTCTGGCTGCGTTGATCCGAGGGCAGCCGCGCGCCGGATCGTCGAATCCGCGCGACGTCGTGAGCCCGTCGAAGAGAACAGCGCCGCGCTCTGTTCACGTGAGCCGGGTTCGTGCGCGCTGAGGGCAGGCCGGACGATGCGTCCTTGCCATGGGCCTGCCGGACGTGGCCCGGCCGTTGCCATGCTTCCCGGTGTTCCCGCCGACTTTCGCCCGCAGGGCGGGTCCGGTAGGATTTCGCCTGTCGTCGCGGAGCTTCCATGAACGCATCGGATTTCCGTGACATCATGAGCGGGCGCCGCCGCGGGTGGCGCGCCGCGCTGCTGCGGATCGTCGCCCGCCTCGCGAGCGGGCCGTACGCGGCCGTCGTGACGGTCCGCCGGTGGGCGTATCGTCGCGGACTGCTGCGCCGCCGCTCGGCCGGGGCGCCGGTCATAAGCGTGGGCAACATGACCGCCGGCGGCACGGGCAAGACGCCGATGGTCGCCATGCTCGTCGAGGAGCTGCGTCGGATCGGACGGCGGCCGGGCGTGCTGCTGCGCGGGTACCGGCCGACCGCCGAGGGGCTCAGCGACGAGGCCGAGCTGCTGCGGCGACTGTGCACCCCGCCGGACGATGACGCCCGCCCGGACGCCGTAATCGCCGTCAACCCGGACCGCGCCGCCGGGGCGGGCGAGGCGCTCGCCGCCGGTGCGGACGTGCTGGTGATGGACGACGGCTTCCAGCACCTCCGGCTGCGGCGCGACCTGGACATCGTGCTGATGGACGCGACGGATCCGTGGGGCGGCGGGCACGTTCTTCCGCGCGGGCTTCTGCGCGAGCCGCCGCGGGCGCTGCGCGACGCCGGCGCGATCGTCATCACGCGCAGCGACGCCGTGTCGGCCGCCACGGTCGACGAGCTCGCCGCGCGCCTGGGCGCACTGGCGCCGCAGGCGTCGATTCATCGCGCCGTTCACCGCCCGACGGCGCTGATCGACGCGGAAGGGCGCTCGCACGACGCGGATGCCCTGGCCGGAAGGAAGGTCTGCGCGGTGTGCGGCATCGGCAACCCCGACGCGTTCTTCGAGATGCTGGGGCGGTTGCACGTGCGCCCCGCGGCGCAGGTGGCGCTGGGCGACCACGCCGACTACGACGCGTCTACGCTGGAGACGGTCCGCCGGCGCCTGGTGAACTGCGAAGCGGAGGTCGTGCTGACGACGCAGAAGGACCACGTCAAGCTCGCGCCCGGCGACCTGCCGCGCCCCGTCTGGCAGCTCGCCGTGGAGATGGAGATCACCGAGGGACGCGACGAGCTGATCGGCCGAGTGCGCGAGGCGATCGGCGAACGCGCCTGAGCCTGTCGGCGCCGGGCGTCTACTGGGCGAACCCGGCTTCTTCGAGCTTCAGCGAGCGCGTGCTGGTGGACGTCGCGATGCTGTGCAGGCGGGCAAATGAGCCGCCGAGCTCGAGCAGCTCCTGGAAGTTCCCGTCCTCGACGACCCCGCCGTCCTCGATCACGAGAATCCGGTCCGCGCGGCGGACGGTGCTCAGGCGGTGGGCGATCACGAACGCCGTCCGGTCGCGGAACAGCTCCTCCAGTGCCCGCTGGATCGAGCGCTCCGTCTCGTTGTCCAGCGCCGAGGTCGCCTCGTCGAGGATGAGGAACTTCGGCTGGAGCAGCATGCACCGCGCGATGCTCAGGCGCTGGCGCTGCCCGCCGGAGAGCTGCGCCCCTCCCTCGCCGACGCGGTGGTTGAGCCCGTCGGGGAACTCGCGGACGAAGTCCATCGCCTGGGCCCGCTCGAGGGCCTCGATGATCTCGTCGGCGTTCGCGTCCGGACGGGCGCAGCGGAGGTTCATCTCGATCGTGTCGTCGAACAGGAACGGGTCCTGGAGCACCACGCCGAACAGCGCACGGTACTCGCGCAGCGGCAGCTCGCGGATATCGCCCCCGTCCAGCGTGATCGCCCCGGCGTCGACGTCGTAGAACCGCAGCATCAGGTTCGTCAGCGTCGTCTTGCCGCCGCCGCTGCGCCCGACCAGCGCCACGACCTGTCCCGGCGGGGCGGCGAAGTCCACGTCCTGCAGCACCGGCTTGCGGTCGTAGGCGAAGCTGACGTGATGGAAGGCGAGCTCGCCCGTGATCCGGGCGGGCATCGGCTTTGCCGCGCTGTCGGTAACCGTCGACTGCGTCTCGAGCACGGTCTGGAACTGGTCGAACCCCGCCCGGGCGATCGCCGACTGCCCGTAGATGTTCGCCAGGCTCGCAATGATGCCCGTGAACTGCGCCTGGTAGCCCATGAACGCTACCAGCGTCCCGAGCTTCATCTCCCAGCCGACGATCATATACGCCCCCGTCACCAGCACGCCCGAGGTGATCAGGTACGTCAGCCCTTCCGTGAAAAGCTGAAGCCGCAGCACCTCCTTCTGGGCGTAGATCCACCGGACCTGCATCGGCCAGACCGTCTCGTCGAAGTCGCGGTCGACGCGGTCCTCCATGCTGAACGCCTGGATGGTCTTCGTGCCGCGGATGCGGTCCAGGATGAACCCGGCGATGCGATTGTGAGAGTCGTGGGCCTCCAGGGCCCGTCTGTGGATGCGCGGCGACAGGCGCCGGCTGACGAAGACGTATCCGACCGCGCCGACCAGAATGAGGCCCGTCATCGGCGGGTTGAGCACCATGCATGCGATGATGCTGAACACCAGGCCCAGCCCGTGAATCATCAGCGTCGAGAAAATCGTCCGCAGAAAGACCCCGATCTGGCAGATCGCCTGCTCGAAGACCCGGTTGTACAGGAACCCGGACGGGTAACGGCTGTGGAAACGCAGGCAGAGCCGCTGGAGGTGGCGGAAGCCCGCCTGGCGCATCTTGAAGACGACGTCCTCGCCCACCCACAGCAGCGTGAGCGTCGCGAGGTAGTAGGACGCCATGCGCACCAGCGCCACGCCGAGGAATGTCCCGGCGACGACCGCCGCGAGGCGGATCGACCGCTGTGGGATGGCGTAGTCGATGATGATCTTCGGCAGCAGGGGCATCAGCGAGACGCACGCGGCCGCCACGCCGACCATCGACACCGCCAGGATCAGCCTGCGGCGGTGGGGGGCGACCATCGGCTTCATCCGGCGGGCGATCTCGCGGAGGGTGTAATGCCTCAGCTCCATCGGCGGCTGCTCGGGCGGCAGCTCGGCGGAGCGCTTCCTGGACGGCATGGGAGGGCTCTCCTGGCAACGACAGCTTTGTCAGCGCAGGGTTGTACCTTCTCTGCTCGGCAGGTCCAGCCGAATTCTGCAAAGAAATCGCGAAATCTGCGCAGTCGGGACACTGTCGCTTCGCATGTGGGTCGAGGATACGCGCGTCCTGCCGGCGGATTGCGAACCTGAAATTCCCCATTACGGGCTTCAGATTCCTCGCTCTGGCCTGTTTCGATTCTTCGATTGCTGTTCTTCTCTTCTTCCTTTCTTGAGTTCTGAGCTTTGAACCTTGCAGTTTCCGTTTGCCGTCCCCGCCGGGTGTGTTGAAATGCACCGATGGCGCAGCGGCGGCGATACATCGTGACCGGTCAGGTGCAGGGCGTGGGGTTCCGTCCCTTCGTCTACCGCCTGGCGACGGAGCTCGATCTGGCCGGCTGGGTGCTCAACGACCCCGGCGGCGTGACGATCGAGGTGCAGGGCGACCTCCTCGCGCTCGATGCTTTCGCCGAACGCCTCAAGACCGAGGCACCGCCACTCGCGCGGATCGATGCGTGCGACGCCTCGAACGTCCCTCCCTTCGCCGACGATGCCG
>CAZADC010000335.1:0-4434 GCA_964483755.1 uncultured Planctomycetaceae bacterium
CCGGCGAGTCGCCCTATTTCAACAGCTTCTACCGGATGCTCCACCGCCTGCTGCTCGTCGCCCGGCGGGCGGGCGACCTCCGCGTGTACAAGGACGGCGACCTGACGTTCGGCGTCCGCGCGGGAGAATGGCTGGACGGGTCCGCGCCGGTGAGTTCCGCCGGCACGGCGGACCAGCCGCTCACCGACAACGCCGTCAACGACGTCTTCCTCCTGCCCGACGGCACGCTCGGCGTCACCACCGACGGCATGCCCGACCCGGCCGCCCAGCCGCACCTGCCGCTCGCCCGCATCGCCACGGGGACCGAGTCCGCCGCCGGCGTCAGCGGCGAGTACGCGATCGCCGACATCACCGATCTGCGCGGGCGGGCGATGCTCCGCCCGGCCGACGGGCTCGGCGCCGACGCCCTCCAGGACGCCCTGCCGCAGCTCGCGATGAGCGTCGGCGACGAGGTCGACGACACGCGGACGATCACCATCCAGGTCCGCGACGCGGGCGGCAGCGATCTGCCCGGACGGTTCCACGTCCGCCTGTGGATCGCGCCGGCCGAGTTCGCCGCGCCCGACGCCGCCGGCAACACCGTCGCCGTCTCGACGGGGACGCTGCTCCGCGAGCTGGCCGCCAATGCCGACTACGAGCTGATCACCGACGCCGACGGCGCCGCGGCCGTCGATCTGACCGTCGCCGGCGCCGCCGGCCGCTACGTACACGCCGAAATCGACGGGCGCGTCCACTCCAGCGGCGAAGTGACGTTCTCCGCCTGATCCCCGCCGACCACTGCCATGACCGAACTCTTCTACGCCTCGAACGAAGCGCCAGACTTCGCCGACTGGGACGGGGTGATCATGTCCGGCTCGGTGAGCCAGGTCGCCGCCGCCGCCTTCCCCGAGACCGGCCAGCTCGGGCTGCGCTTCGAGACCGACCCGGGCTCGAGCTGGTGCGGCGGGGTCTACAAGTCCGTGACGCACGACTGGGCGGCGGGCGAGTCGATCCACGTCGGCTTCCGCTTCCGCCTCCACACACCGCCCGATCAGTACACCCATCCGTGCGTCAGCGTGTACAACGGGTCCGGCGGGCCGGTCGGTCGCTTCGACGTCGACAGCGGCGGCGGCGCGATCCTCGGCGGGCTCACGGATGATCAGCAGATCAGCGCGGACCCCGCCGGCCTCACGCCGGGGTTCTGGGCGTGGCTCGTGCTGGAGATTCGCCGCGCGACCGGCCCGGCCTCCAGCAACGGCGCGCTGCGCCTCTATTGCGACGGGCTGAAGATCGCCGAGCTCGACGGGCTCGATCTGTACGACGCAGCCACACTGGACCAGCTCCGCGTCGGTTCGCCGTTCCCGTGGGACGCTCAGCCCGGCACGGGCTACGACGTCGACGACGTGATCCTGACCGCCGGCGCGTACCCCGAGCCCGAAGCGGCCGCGCCGGAAGACGAGCTGCCGTCGGCCCGACGGACGGTGCTGCTCGTCCCCGAGGGACCGGACGGGCGGGAGTTCGCCGAGCACTGTGCCGCCGTCGCGGACCTGCCGCGGTCCAACTGCGTGTACTGCCCGTCGGCGTCCGGCGCGGAGACGTTCGGCTCGTATGCGGAGTTCCAGGCGCAGATCGAACAGCCGCTCGCGGAGATGCTCGGGCGACACACGGCGATAGCCGAAGCGGCCGCGTGCTTCGTGTGCGGTCCGGGGCTGCCGGGATACTTCCAGGATGCCGGACAGACGTGGTCCGTTCCGTCCCGTCTCGCACGGTTCGGACAGGCCCGGCAGGCGGACGCGACCAATCCCCTGCACGATCCGCAGCCCGTCGGCCGGCTTGGCGTGTCGGAGCTTCGCGCCGCGGGCGTCTACCTGGCGGCGCGCGTCGACGGCCCGACCCTCGCCGCCTGCAAGGCGGTCGTGGACCGCGCTGCCGCGCTGACGGGCGGCGGGCCGCTGTCGGCGCCGGATGCCGTCTGGAGCGACGACGAGGCGTGGCTGGCGTCGCTGGGCTGCGGGCTGCTGCGTCTGCCGACCGAGGCGTTCGGACCGGGCGACGAGATCGCCACCGACGCGCTCGTGTTGCGACGCTCGGCGGGGTTTGCCTTCGGCGCCCCCGGCAGCCGGGCGTGCATACTGGACGATTCCGCCGCGCCCGCCGAGACGCTGCGGTACGCCGGCGCGATCGCCGACGCCGTCCACGTCGCCGGGTACACCGCCGCGCTGGGCGCCTGCGCCGGCCAGGGCGCGTTCTCCGCCGAGGCGTTCTTCGACACGCTGCGGGCAGGGGGAAGCTTTGCCGAGGCCGCCCTGGTCGCCTGCCCGGCGCTGGACGCCGCGCCTGTTCCAGTCGGCTGGCCAACGCTCATGGTGCCCCTGCGGCGAGACGGGTGGAACGTCTACCGCGGCGAGGGGTCGCCGGTCGAGATCGACTACGCCGCCCCGGCGGCCGCCCTTCCGCCCCAAACCGGTGACAAGCTCGTGCGCGGTCAGGTCATCGCGCCCGGTGCGCGGGTCTTCTACGGCGTGCGGCGCGTGTCGCCGGCGGGCGTCGAGGAGCAGAACACGCACGTCGTCGTCCGTGTTGACCTGGACGCGGGGTCGAGCCTGCGTCCGCCGGCGCCGTCGGCGCCCTCGGACGTGACCGCCGACGCCGCGTCAGACGGGTCCGTCGTCGTCGCCTGGTCGTACGCGGCGTCGCCGGGCGACGGCGAGCCCGACACGTTCGACGTGTTCACCGACGCCGGCACGGGGACGCTGGATGTCGAAACGCCTGCGGCGTCCGTCCCGGCCCGTCCGGACCGCCGGGATTACGCCGTGACGGTCGTCTGCGCCGCGCTGCCGGCGATGATCGCCGTCCGGGCGAGAACCGCCGGTCGCCACGGTCCGCTCAGCGACATCGCCGTCGTCCCGGCCGTGCCGCTCCCGTCGCTCCACGGGGGGACATCGTGAAGCCCGCAGGGGCGATCGTCAGCGCGGCAAGCCCCGCAAGGGCGCGCGTCACAGCTCCAAGCCCCGCAGGGGCGGCCGTCACAGCTGCAAGCCCCGCAGGGGCGGCCGTCAATAGCCCAGGGCGACGCGAAGCGGAGCCCTGGGATGCCCGCGACGCTGACACGTGAGCCCCGGAAGGGGCGATCGTGGCTCCCCACAGGAGAGAATCGCATGCAGACGCTCGATCTCGGAATCCAGCCCGTCCCGCCGACGGCGGCGCGAGTCACGCCCGCCCGCGTCTACATCGACGGCCGGCGGCGGCACGACCTGGCCGTGCTCCGCTGGGAGGTGCTCGGGCCGCCGGAGTTCGGACGGATCGTCCTGACCCCGACGCCGCGGGACGAGACGAAGACCCTCCCGCGGATCGAGCACACGACCGCCCTGCCGTCCGTCGGCGCGGCCGTCCGCGCGGTCGCTCCCGACGACGCAGGCGCCGCCGAGCTGCGGGCCGTGGTCACGGAGCACGCGCTGGAGCTGGCCGACGACACCGAGCGCCTGACCGCCGTCGCGCTGCACGAGCTCGCGGCCGTCGTTCGCCCGCCGGTCACCGGGCATTGGCGACGGATGGGCGACGGCGCCGTCGCCTTCGGGCCCGGACGTCTGCGGTTCAACGGATCGCCGGACGTGCTCGCTGCGCCGCAGCCCGCCGAGCTGAACGGCCGGACGACAAAGGTCTTCTCCGCCGCCGAGGACGCCGTCGCCTGGACGGTTCCGGACGTCCTGGCGTACCTTCTGGCCGCCCACCTTCCGGCCGACGTGGAATGTCAGGGGCTCCCCGAGCTCGCCGCTCTCGCCCCGGCCGTCGCGCTCGAGCCGACCGACCTGACGGGCCTGTCTCTCGCTGACGCGCTGGGGCGCATCGCCGGCGAGGCGGGGCTCGATCTCCGCTCCGCCCGCGACGGGCTGGGGCTGGTGCTTTATCGCCCGGGCGTGAACGGGCGCCCGCGGCACGTCCGCCTCCAGACGCCCGGCGCCGCGCTCGACACGGAGCGAACGAACCTGTGGCGCGGGCGGATGCGGTTCCGCAAGCGCCCCTCGCGCCCCGGAGTGCTCGCGCTCGGCGCGCCGAAACTCCACGAATCCACCTTCGTGCTGCACCCCGGCTGGGACCCCTCCCTGGGAACGGGCCGCTGGCGCGACGTGGTCCGGGGCTTCAGCGGCGACTGGCCGACCAGCGCCCCCGTCTACCGAAAGTGGGTGCTCAACGAGCACGGGCAGTACGCATCCGCCCCCTGGAACCTGCCGGTGGAGGATTTCAGCTTGATCAGCCCGGCCGACTTCACGCTCCGCGTCCCGCGCCGGTTCCTGCCGTGCCTGTCGGCCGATCGCAACGGACAGTCGCTCGGGTACGTCGTCGAGTTCCGCACGTCCCCGTCCGGCGACTGGCGGCGCTGGACCGGGCCGCTGTGGGTCTCCGAGAGCGAGTGTGCGGTCTATCTCGGCGGCGACGCGCTGCCGGGCGAGTACT
>CAZADC010000336.1:0-4415 GCA_964483755.1 uncultured Planctomycetaceae bacterium
TCAACGCACGCGGCCGGGTCCGGAATTCCCCCCGGGCCCGGCCGCACTGCCGCGCAGGCTTCGGGCGGATCCTGAAGTTCTTCTGCGCCCTGGCGGAGAGCGACGGCCTTCAACCCACCGCGAACCTCATCCCTACATCGTGGGTTTATGCGCGGGTGTGGTTCAGGTTGTTACGCGGACCCCGCAAAGCTACCTTCTCCCGTGCTCGGTTCGCCGAAGGATGTCCTCCTGCACGGAGCGGTCCAGCGTGGTGAATCGCGCCGAGAACCCGCTGACCCGAACGGTGAGTCCGGCGTAGTCCTCGGGGCGTTCCATCGCCTCGATGAGCACGTCGCGGTCCACCGTGTTGAACTGGAGCTGCGCCCCGCCGAGGGCGAAGCAGACGCGCACCAGGTCCGTCAGCACGTTCAGCCCGCGGCCGCCGGCGAGCAGGCTCGGGTGCAGCTTCACGTTGACCACGTTGCCGCCGGGGCACAGATGGTACGGAAGCCTGGCGACGCTCTTCAGAGCGGCCGTCAGGCCCGACACGTCCCGCCCGAACGTGGGGCTCGCCGCGTCGGAAAGCGGAGCATGGGCGCGTCGCCCGTCGGGGCTGGCGCCCACCTCGCGCCCGGCCGAGACGTTCTGCACGTTCGCCGCCATCAGGCCCCAGTATGTTCCCCCGCCGGGTGTGCGATGCTTCATGCACTCGCGGCCGAACGCTTCCGTCACGGCGACGGCGATGGCGTCGACGTCCTCGTCGTCGTTGCCGTACTTCGGTGCGTCGTGGAGCAGGCGCTGGCGGTCGGCCTCACGCCCGGCGAAGTCGGTTCCCATCAGCTCGCGAAGCTCGTGGATCGTGTAAGCGCCCCGCTCGTAGACCAGCCGCTTCACGGCCGCCAGGGCGTCGGCGGTGACACCGATGCCCATGCCCGCGACGCCGTGATTCGCGGGCAGGACGGCCCCACCGTCGTTGACGTCCCGCCCGCGCTCGATGCAGTCGCGCGTCAGGGCGCTCAGGAACGGTGTGACGTAGCGGCCGGGCTCGTCAAAGAAGGGCGTCTTCATCGCGTTGAGTTGCTCGACGCTCTCGCCGATGGAGTGACGAAGTTGCGCGAGATAGGCCTCCAGGAAGGAGCCCCATGACTCCGGCTCGCCCGTGTCCGGTGCGACCGGCTCGCCGTGTGCGTTGTCGGCGCCGCGGAAGATGACGCGGTTCACGCACGACAGCAGGTTGAGCCGGCTGTCGGACCACGGCGCCTGCCGGCCGGGCAGGAACGTCTCGATGCACCCGACGAAGCAGTAGTCGCGGGCCTGCTCGATCGTCCAGCCCTGCTCGACGAGCGCCGGGACCATGACATCGTCGTTGACCAGGGCGGGATAGCCCAATCCGCTGCGAATGGACTCGGCACAGGCGAGTACGAACGTGCGGGGCGTGCGTTCGCCGATCCGGGCGGTCACGTTGCCGCCGGGCCGGCTGACGCGGACGCACGCGTCCAGAATGAGGAAGGACAGTTCGTTCGTCGCGTCGGCTCCGTCGGGACGCAGACCGCCGACGCAGACGTTCTGCACCTCGCCGGGGATGCCCGTGAGCTTTCCGAAAAGGTGCTCCAGGAGCAGACCGACCTCGTCGGGTGTCAGACGTCCTGCTTGGATGTCCGCCCGGTAGAACGGATACAGATACTGATCGAGACGCCCCAGCGCCTGGGCGTAGTGATCGTTGAGCTGGAGGATCGTGTGCGTGATCCAGACCAGCTGCACGGCCTCCCATAGCGTGCGCGGAGGGCTCTCGGCAAGGTGTGCCATCTGCCGGGCCTGGTGGGCGACCAGGTCGGAGTGGGCGCCGGCACGATCGCGCGACCTGCCTTCCAGCAGGTCGGCCCATCGGCGGCAGTGGTCGGACGCGCCGTCCAGCGCGATTCGCACCGACTCCAGGAAAACGGACCGCCCGGTGTCGGAAGCGAATCGAGCCAGGGCGCCGCACGTTCTGCCGCGCAGGCCGCCCAGGCCTTCGGCGAGCAGTCCCTCGTAGTCCGGGGCGTGGTGGTCGTAGTGCGAACCGAAGTGCCGGCGTCCCACCGCCTCCAGGACGGGTCGAAGCTCTTCAAGCTCCGCGGCCAGTGCGTCGTCGGGTGGCGCCATCTTGCCCCAGAGCGACCCGACCAGCAGTTCCCCCGGCACGTGCACAAGCGCGCATTGATCGAGCACCGCCGCGTGGGCCCTGGCACGGCGAATGGGCGTGGGCTCGCCCTCGGTCTCGCGGAAGGACCGCCCGCGACAGATGGCCCCCACGTGCATCGTCCGTCCCCGGCCGGACGCCTCCATGCGTTCGCCCAGCTCGGCGCCCGTCAGTTCCGTACAGGGCCTCATTCCGCGCTCCTCAAGCCGCGCCGGTCCGGCGGGCGATCGACCTCCGCCTCGTCGGCCCCGACCACGCTGACTCCCAGATCGGTCAGTCGTTGCGACCACCGAACCGTCATTTCGGTCGTCGCCGGCTGGAATCTGCCGCGATCGGGGGCAGCGGCGCCCAACCGCTCCAGCTTGCCTCCGCCCAGATCATGGTAGGGTATGATCTCCACCCCGCGAATCCCGGCGAGCTCGCGGCACAGCGATGCGATGCCTTCGTAATGATCGTCCCGGTCGTTGACCGCGGGGATGATCGGACAGCGGAGCAGAATGTCCGCGCCGGCGGCGTGAAGGCGTCGCAGGTTGGCCAGGATGCCCGCGTTGGACACGCCGGTCATCCGGCGATGGGTCTCGTCGTCAGTGTCCTTGATGTCGTAGAGGAACAGGTCCACCAGGGGGCGGACGCGGTCCAGCGCCTCGCCGTCGCAGCACCCGGAGGTCTCCACGCACGTGTGCAGCTCGTGGGCCTTCGCCGCCTCCAGCAGGGCCGTGGTGAAGTCCGGCTGGGCCATCGGCTCCCCGCCGGAGAGGGTCATCCCCCCGTCGGAGGCCTCGTAGAACGGGCGGTCGCGGAGGACCTCGTCGATAACCTCCTCCACGGACGCGTCTTGTCCGATTTGCTCGAGGCCGCCGCCGGGGCATGCGCTCGCGCAGGCGCCGCATGCCGAACACGCCGAGCGGTCCAGCACGTGCCGGGTTCCCTCGACGCGATGCACGGCGTTGGCGCAGGCCGTTACGCACCCACCGCACCGCACGCAGCGGTCCGGCGAGTACGACAACTGTGCCTCGAACGCAATGCCCTCAGGGTTCTGACACCACCGGCAGCGCATGGGGCATCCCTTCAGAAACACGGTAGTCCGGATCCCCGGCCCGTCGTGAATGCTGAAACGCTGGATGTCGAAGATCGTGCCCATCCTTCGCTCCAGGACGCGCTGCATCGCTGCCGCCGGGGCTTCCGGCGGACGGACGGATGCGACGGGTACGAGGATTCTGCAATTCGAAAGCTCCCGACACCCGTGCCGTTCAATCCTCTCAGCCGGTCTGCCGAGAATCAAGGCACTGAAGACCCTCGGGCACCCGCGCCGAGTCCGACGAAACGGCCGCACAATCGCTTCGTCGGTACGCGGCAGGGGCTTACCGGTGCTCACGACGAAACGCGGCGGGTGTGTGCCCGGTAAGGGCCTTGAAGACCCGATTGAGTTGGGCGCGGCTGCCGAGACCGTACCGTCCGGCCACGTCCGGCAGGGGCAGATTCGAGCCGCCGAGCAACGCCTTGGCCTGTTCGATCCGAACCCGCCGGATCTCCTTGCCGGGGCTGCGCCCCAGCAATCGCTTGAAGCCGCCCTCCAGCTTCCGACGGGAAATCATCACTTCACTCAGCACGTCATTGACGGTAATCCGCTCATGAGCATGATCGCGTATAAACCGCAGCGCCTCGGCGATCGCCGGGTCGGCGGCAACCTGCGTGTCCGTCGAACGCCGATGCACCACTCCAACGGGCGGGAGCAGGTGCAAGGACGGATCGCTCGCGCCGTGGCGCAGCAGCTCTTCCAACATGACCACAGAGATCTGCCCGATACGCCGGCCGGGCACGGCGATGCTCGAAAGCTGTACGGGCGACGTCTCGCACACGAGCTCGTCGTTATCCACGCCCAGCACGGCAATGTCGTCCGGTACCTGCCGCCCCGTCGCCATCGCCCATCGCGTCATCGCCTGTCCGGCCTCGTCGTTGGCGGCGAAGACGGCCACGGGAGTCGGCAGGCCCGCCACCCAGTCCACAAGCGAAGCCTCATCCGCGCCCACGCCCTCGGCTTGTGCACAAGAGCGCCCAAGTTCCTCGACCGCCTCGCGGAACGCCGCCCCGCGCTCGATACTGAACCGCGCGATGCCGCTGGGTACGAAGGCAAAGCTCTCGAAGCCCAGCGAGCTGAGCTCCTGCACCGCGAACCGCCCGATCGCCGCCTCGTCCAGGCCCACCCTCGGCCGCTCCGTTTCGGTATTTGCCGTCGCCACCGCAGGGATATGCAGTT
>CAZADC010000337.1:0-4414 GCA_964483755.1 uncultured Planctomycetaceae bacterium
CCGGACGGCCGCCTCGGCCCAGTCGCGCCTTGGCATCTCGGCGTTGCGAATGATGACGGCGCCCTCGCGGACCTCGAGATCAAGATCATCCCCCAGGCCGGCCGCTTCGATCACGGTTTTCGGCAGACGGACCCCGCGCGAATTCCCGATCTTCACCAGGCTTGAATGCATGACCGCGACTCCTGATAGACGACGCGAACGTAATTACACAGTACCTACTATATCGACCCGAACCATCGCCGTCAACAGCAGGACGGAGGAATTCCCATGCGGGGGAGGGATTCCGTCAGACCCACGCGGCAGGACGGTACTTTCCTGATGATCGCGATTTCCCGTGTACGGAAAAAGGCTGGAAGCAGGAAATCCGTCGCTCGTTTCCGTCCGGCTCCCGTCCATATGCTTTCAACGCAGAATTGCTCGAGCGCCAGAGCTTTGTAGTTGGTAGTTGGTAGTTGGTAGTCGCTGGCCGGAGCCCGTCACCGGTAGTCTGAGGCTCGCCGTCATGGTACGCGGCAAGCCACGCACCGAGTTCCACTGCTTTGCCGTTTTCGATTTTGAGCTTTCAGCTTCCAGCCGGTGGCTGGAAGGGCTCACCGACCCCAGTAATGCGCTCCGACGCCGCTGGCGTGCGTCGCCGAGAAGTAGCCTGGATCCCACGGCTCGGGATAGTAGCCGCGCCCCTTGCCCTCGACCCGCCCGTCGGCGAACAGGATGTTCTGGAAGGCGGGCACGTTGTTTCCCTCGCGGCTGCGGTGATTGACGTACCACACGCCGCCCCACGGGCCCATGATCTCGTCGGCGGCCAGGACGCGGTGCGAGGCGCGTTCGTCGGAGTCGCTCTGCGCGGGGACCATCTTGCCCCACGGCTTCCAGTAGCCCCACGTGGTCGTGCTCTCCTGCGTGTGGGGCGGATACATGTACGTGGGATGCACGAACTCGCCCCATGCCCGCCCGCCGGGATTGCCGAGCACGACCAGCTTGCCGTCCTGGTAGCGCCCCTGCCCGACGCTCAGGTCGGCCGACGGGCAGATCGTCAGCCCGTCGTTGAGTCCGTACTTCTGCCAGTCGATCCACGGCGTGCCGCCGCGCCTCCAGCGGTACCACACTTCCTTGTCGTAGCCGTGATCGCGCACGGGGTACCATCGATCCGGCCTCGGCGGGTTGGGCAGGTTGTTGTCCGGGTCGCCGTCGGCGTCGATGTAGGCGGGCATGAACATGTTGTTCTCGTGCAGCAGGAAGCAGTAGGGGAAGACGCCCTGGTGCTCGCCCGCGAACTGGTGCGCCGCCAGACCCCACGCCCGCAGGTTCACCGCGCAGGCGGACCGCCGGGCGGCCTCCTTCGCCTGCTGCAGAGACGGCATGAGAATGCTCACCAGCAAGGCGATGATGGCGATGACCACCAGCAACTCGATCAGCGTGAAACCACGCCCCCTGACTGTGCGCGGTTCGGTGGGCGTGAACGTGCTGCGCCTCATGGCGACCGATCGGAAGGACATGATGTGACTCCTCGACACCGGGTGCTGCACAGGTCAACGATTACGTCTGCATTCTAACAGCTTCCCGCCCGCAGACCAGACCATTCGCCGAGGCTTCCCGGGGGTCCTCGGCCGACGAGCGCTGTCGGCCTCTGGATTCTGCCGCCACAGCGAGTCGGCAAGGACTCGACGTCTCAGGGGCAGACAGACGGGCGCCATCGTTCCACGGCGGTCTTCCTGACAAGCAGGTCCCAAGAGGCGATTTTCCTGTTGATGGGGAGTTTCCGTGCACCGAAAGAGGCCAGAAACGGGAAATCCGTCGCTCGTTTCCGTCCGGCTCAGAGAGCACCCCTTGTGGGACGATGCAATGCCGCTCAGCGACTTCCTCTCCGCGCTCAACGAACTGTTCCAGCGGCCAGACATTACGCGCTCTTATGCCAGGATTCCTCGCCACAAGCGCCCCTTATCTGCCAATCGGAACGCCATCCCCGTAAGCTTCGCGTGGGCAAAGCCGAGCTCGGGATTCACAATCCCGTGGCCGCAAGGTCGTGTGGGTTCGAGTCCCACCTCCGGCATCCTGCTTCGCTCCTGGAGCGAGCTTCGCAGGATGAATCCTTATCTTCATGTGGCGTGCAGGGCCTGGCCCTGCATAGCTTCAGCGAAGCAGGGCTGCCAAGCGCATGTGTTCGATGCCGAGCCGAGCTACGCAGGACTTCGTCCTCCAACGCGAGGGGGCACGATGAAGTACGTATACCTTATCCGCTCCGTGTCCGACCCGGACCGAAGATACGTCGGCATCACAGCCGACCTGCCCCGACGTCTCGCCGAACACAACGCGGGGAAGAGGCCGAAGCAGAAGGTAGAAGGGGGTTGAAGCGGAAGGAAGGAAATGCGCAGGCAGAAGCAAGAGGAGATGACCGTTGCGGAGCCGCGATGAAGGCCCTTGACGTGCCGACCGGCGGATGATATCGGGAAAGATTGAAGCGACCCAATTCCGGGACGGAACCCGTGAACGAAGACGCGGCGGAACATCCTGACGACGCGCTGGTCCGCCTGGGCAGGGCGGCCCTGAAGCGCCTGATCGACGACCCCGACGCTGAGCTGACAGCAGCGGAGGAGGCCATGCTCCGTGCGGCGGGGCGGGGCGAAGTCGCCGACTGCGCGACCGAACCGGGTGACGACCGGGACCCCGCCAACGCGCGCGACTGGCCCCAGCGCCGCACGATTCGCCCGAAACTCCTGGAATGGCTGTGTGTCGATCGTGAGGCGCGCGAGCACGTTGCACACAGAGGGGTGCGGGTCCGCTGGGCACGGATATGCGGAGATGTCGAGCTGGCGGATGCGTGGATCGGTTTCCCGATCGGTCTGTGCGATTGTCGGATCTTTGGAGCGATCGACTTGCTGAGAGCGCGGATGCGAACTGTTGCCTTGCGGGGATCGTGGGTCGGGCCCAGTTGTCAACCAGAATGGGTTGTGGCGTTTCGAGCCGATGGAGCAATGATTGACGGCACCCTACATTTTGACCATGGGTTTCGCGGTGTCGGGGAGTGTCGATTGCCAGGCGCGAAGATAGTGGGGGACCTTTCTTTTGTCGACGGGGAGTTCGTGCATCCGCACGCGGACAGCACACCCGACGCCATGGGACTCAACTGCGACGGGGTCAGGGTCGATGGGAGCATCCTGCTTCGGGACGGCTTCAGCGCAACCGGGGGCGTACGATTCCTTGCTGCGTCAATCTCGCAGGAGGCCTCCCTTGGCGGAGCCCGTTTTCAACATCCGCTGGGTGTTGCCCTTCAACTGCAGAACGCTACGGTAGGGACGAGTCTTGTATTCGACAACATGACGCGCTTCGTCGGCAAATTGAGTCTGAGTCATCTGTCGGTTTCCGTCTTGGCCGATACAAGAAAGGCGTGTCGCCGGATTGCGCCAAGTCGGCTTCAACTGGATGCGCTTGCCTATGCTGCTATCGCTCCCGGAAGTCCGACCGACGCGAAGACGCGAATCGCTTGGCTGGCGCGGGCATTGCCTGTGGTTCCTCGCGTATGCTGGACGAGGGTGTGTGGACGCTTCGGGCGGTTGTGGCGGGATACGCTGCGGTTGCGTGCATGCGGGACGTGGTCCCGGCTGTTCGATGGTATACGGCGCGCGTGCCACGGCTCCAGGGGCGAAGTCGAGCATGCGCTACAGTGTTGGCGCGAGCGCAGGCGAGAACTGGAGAAGGTCCGGCGGAACCGTCCGCCCAGCCCCCAGCCGTACCGGCAGCTTGCCAAGGTGCTGCGCAGTCAGGGGCATGCCGGCGAGGCGCGAAAGGTCCTTCTGGCCGGGGAGGACGTCCGACGCAAGCTCGCGACGCCGAGTGCGATGATGCGGGCGCTGCTGCTCTTCTTTCGCTGGACAGTCGGCTGCGGGCATCGCATGCGGTACGCCATTGCCTGGCTGCTGTTCTTCGTGCTCCTTGGGTTTCTGGCGCTTTCGAGTGGCGCTGACGCCGGTCTGATGGTCCCCAGCAATCCACGGGTCTACATGGACGCGTCCTGGGCCGTAGGGGGCGTCCCCGCCGAGTATCCGCGGTTTGATCCGCTTGTCTACTCGCTCGATTCCTTCGTGCCGCTGGTCGATCTCCACCAGGAGGCCTACTGGCTTCCGAGGTCGGACGGCGGTCGGGGGTCGGCCCTTTGTTGGTACCTGCGGTGCCACATTGTGTGCGGCTGGCTTCTCACGGCATTCGTCGCCGCCGGAATCACGGCGCGCCTCCGGACGCGGTTCACGGGCGACGGATGATCCCGGCCGTCGGGGAAAGAGGCAGGAACGTTCTCTCGCTCCTTCCTCCCCGACGTCTTCCATCGTGATGCTGACAACGTATCGAAGAAGAATGTTCCGGTACTCTTAGCCTGTCCCCATGCGCTGGACAGATTCCGGGCTCGAATAAGGTGGAACCG
>CAZADC010000338.1:0-4396 GCA_964483755.1 uncultured Planctomycetaceae bacterium
GCCTGTCCACTGTTGCTGGGACTTGCCGGATAGGTTACGCCGTAGTCCTGCGCGACCACATCGAGCAATCCTCCGCCCGAGCCGAAGATCATGATCGTCTCGGGACCGTTGTCGAGCGATGGCCAGGCCGCGTCATCAACCCACCGCACGCTGGCCTCGGGCAATGAATGAGGCGACTCGCTCCACTCGTCGAGGAAGGTCTGGAACTCGTCCATCGCCGGGTACGCGCTGCGGTTGTAGTAGAGGATCGGCGTCGTGCCCACGCGGTTTCGCAGCGTCTGTTTCGCCATCCGCTCGAAGTACTCGGTGACCTTCTTCCCGTGCGGCCGGAAGTACGGGCGCCCGACCTCGATCACCTCGTCGATCTCCTCGTCGCTCAGCGGGCGGGTCAGGCTCTCGCGGATCGCCTCCCACAGGCGCAGGTCCTTCCCGGCCGGGTAGACCGACGCGCAGTTGCCCAGGGCGAACCAGTGAATGTCCGTGCCGATCACGCTGTAGTTGTCGGTGTACCACTTGTGCCGCCGTCCGGGCAGGAACGGCTTGACCGGTGCGCCCATCAGGCCGAACGTGATCGTACGGGGCTCGTCGCAGGACGTCGGCCGGTTGACCAGGTGGACGCGGATCGTCACGGTGTCGCCGTCGCGGACGAGTTCCAGGTTGGGCGTGTCCTGGTCCCAGCCCCACCCGGCGTCGTTTTCGGCAAACCAGCACACGCCCCGCCGGGGGTCGCCCAGGAACATGTACGTGCAGAAGTTCCGCGGGAAGTTGCTGGTGACCAGCCGGTCGGCCGAGAAGATCACGCCCTCGCCGTCCGGCACGCGGGCGGTGAGGATCGGGTAGCGGAGCCCGTCAACCATGGCGTGCATCAGCTCGGCCGTGTCGTCGCGGACGGGAATCTCCAGGTCCAGCGAGTCGATCGTCTTTCCCGGCGCGCCCGCCAGCGTCAGGTCCACGCGCAGCATGCCGTCATACTCGAGCGTCGACGCCGCCTCCGCCGCAACGCCGCCGATGTCGAACCGCGACGCCGCGACCGCTACGTCGTCGGCGACGTCGCGCAGCTCGACCGAAGCGTTCGCAGGCGAGACGTCCTGCCCGTCCACCGTCGCCCGGTATCGCATCGGGCCGGCGAGAATCTCCTTCGTCGCGACCCGCTGCTGGTCCGTCGTCCGCACGGAATCCAGCAGGCCCGTCGCGCCGAGATCGTACTCCTTCATCGCCGTCCTGAGCGTCAGCCCGTCGGCCTCGATGGGGGTGAACGGCGGGTAGACGGTCCGACTGGTCCCGAGCCCGTTGTGCTCCCACTCGTAGACGTTGCGGACAAAGGGCTTCACGACGCGGCGGGCGGCTTCGGGCAGCTCCTCCCCCGACGCCTCGGCCACGATCTCGTATCGCCCTGACAGCGGCGGCAAGTCGAAATCCGCCTCGCCGACTCCGTCCTCCAACTCGTCCGCCCGCATCTCCAGTGTCTCGACCGGCTCGCCCCCGCCCGCCGGCTGGACGGTGAAGCGCAGCGCGTCCAGCTTCGCGCCGTCCGGCAGGCCGGATGCGTCCGCGCGGATGCGCATGCGATCGAGGTATGGGTAGTACGCGAAGTCGAAGTCGATGGGCGGCGTTTCGCCGCGCTGCACGTCCCAGCGGGCCTTGCGCGGCGGTCCCCAGCGATAGAAGCGCGTGTAGTGGAACCGCCCCTCTTCGCCCCGCACGAGCACGAACAGCTCGAAGCGGTCGGCGACCACCTCCTCGACGGCGAGGCGCATCGGCACGCTCTCGCCGGGGGCGATGGTCAGGTCTTCGTGAAGGTGAATCTCCGGCATGTTGTTGCGCTGCAGGTAGAGCTGCGGACGCACGGAGATCGGCCTGCTCGTCGGATTAGTCAGCTCGCAGACGACGTTTATGTTCCGGGTAAACGGATCGGTTTCGTGGCGGACGTCGATCCATAGGGCGTCGCGGTCCGCGAACTCGAAGACGATCTCGTCGGCGGGGTTGTACCCGCGCTGCCCGAGGCTGGAGAATCCCCACGGGCGCTTCCAGTCGCGGCAGATGTTGATCCCCCACTGCCCCTGCGTCACGTCTCGGCCGGGGGCGACCTTCTCGATCGGCACGGCGATCTCGCAGTGCCAGAACCCGCCGTGGAAGCCGTTGGCGATCTCGTACTCGCCGCGCCAACCGTAGTAGTCCGCCGGCTTCACGTCGCCGCGGGTGTGCGTCTGGTAGGCAGCCGCTCCCGTCGAGTTGGCCAGGAGCTGGAACGCCACGCCGCTGTCGCTTCCGGGCGTCGGGTCCAGCCAGAGCTCGACCGTGTCGTCCCACACCAGCTTGTCGGTTGCGCGGGTCTGCTCGGCGACCAGTTCGCCTTCGGGCGGCAGCTCCGTAAGGATCGCGAAATGCAGGTGCGTCGGCGTGGCCGTCACGTGAGCCCGCGCCCGCCGCTGGCGAAGGTCGCCGGTGAAGCTCAGCCCGTCGAAACCCAGGCCTTGTGACCATTCGTCCGGCTCGGCGTGCCCGTCGATCGTCGGCGGCGTCTCCGCCACGGCCGAGCGATAGCGGTCCAGAAACTCGTACCCGGCCAGCGGCTCGGGAAGGCGGCCGTACTCGAATACTTCGTGTCCCATGACGACTCCTGTCTGACGCGGCGAACGGCAGGGCACACTGTAGGATCATGGGCCCGGCCCGACAAGGGCACGGGAGCGGCGCGCGATCTTGACCCGGCGCGGGCGGCCCCATAGAGTACCGCTCAAGCGGCCGGACGGCGGCACGCGAACTGCGGACTCCCTCCCGAGGAATGCACATGAATCTCATCACCGGGGCGACCGGGCTGCTGGGCAGCCACATCGCCGAGCGGCTCGTCAAGGCCGGCGAACCCGTGCGGGCGCTGGTCCGCCCGACCAGCGATACGCGCCTGCTGAGCGAATGGGGCGTCGAGCTCGCCGAGGGCGACGTGACCGACCCCGACAGTCTCGCGGCGGCGATGAAGGATGTCGGCGTGGTCTACCACGCGGCCGCCAAAGTCGGCGACTGGGGCCGCTGGGAGCAGTTCGTCGACGTGACGATCGAGGGCACGCGCAACACGCTCACCGCCGCCCGCGACGCCGGCGTCAAGCGGTTCCTGCACATCTCCAGCATCTCCAGCTACGGGCATCCGGACGGCGAGGGGCTGGTGCTGGACGAGTCCGCCCCGCTGGGCGTCAACCTGCACAAGTGGAGCTACTACTCGCGGGCGAAGGTGGCGGCCGAGGAGCTCGTCCGCGCCGCGTACGACCGGGGCGAGATTCCGCTGACCGTCGTCAAGCCGAGCTGGCTGTACGGGCCGAGGGACCGCGCGTCGCTGCCGCGACTGATCCGGGCGATCGGCGCGGGCAAGGGACGGCTCATCGGCGACGGGACCAACCGCCTGAACCTCACCCACGCGCAGAACGAGGCCGAGGGCTGCATCCTGGCGGCAACGACCGACAGCGCCCTCGGCGAGACGTACAACCTCTCCAACGATGGCGTCATCACGCAGTCGGAGTACTTCAACAAGATCGCGGCCGTGCTTGACGCCCCGCCGGTGACGCGGACGGTCCCGTACAAGGTCGCCTACTCGGTGGCGTTCCTCAAGGAGCTGTGGGGGCACATGGTCCGCAAGAAGACCCCGCCGCTGGTGACCCGCTACTCGGTCTGGCTGATCGGGCGTCGGTGCTTCTTCTCCTCGGAGAAGGCGCGGGCGGAGCTCGGATGGCAGCCCACCGTCGGCTACGACGAAGGCGTCGAGCAGTCGGTCAGGTGGTGCCTGGACAACGGGGTGGTCTGACGCGACGGGCGGCGGATGCCTGACGGCGCCGCACGCTGGCTCGCGGGAACCCGACATGGTTCACCAGCAGCACATCGAGCTGAGCACGAGCGGGCACGGCGAGATGCACGACATCACCGGCCGGGTCAACGCCGTGGTGGCGGAATCCGGCGTGACGACCGGCCTCGTGCACGTGTTCAACGTCGGGAGCACCGGCGCGATCGGGACGATCGAGTTCGAGCCCGGGCTGGAGCGCGACCTGCCGGAGACGCTCGACCGCCTCGTCCCGCCCGGCCGACACTACGGCCACGAGCAGGCCTGGCACGACGGCAACGCCCATTCCCACCTGCAGGCGACGATGACGGGCCCGTCGCTGACGATCCCCGTCGCCGACGGGCGATGCGTGCTCGGCACGTGGCAGCAGGTGTTCATGCTGGAGTGCGACGTCAAGCCCCGCCGCAGAACAATCGTCGTCACCGTCACCGGCGAGTGAGCGCTGCGAGCGGCCAACCGATTGCCCCGCGCCCCGGCGCCGCGACACAACGCGGAGCCACACGCGGCGGCCTGGGAAGCCCGCCGCGCTCAGGTTCGCCGCGGTTGGGGAACCCGCCGCGCTCAGGTTCGCCG
>CAZADC010000339.1:0-4372 GCA_964483755.1 uncultured Planctomycetaceae bacterium
GTCGCGGATGTCGTAGACCCGCGTCACGGTCCGCTGCGACAGGTCGTCCCGCGTCGAGATCGTCACCACGCCGTCCTCGATGGCATAGCTCAGCGGCGTCACGCCGCCGACGCTGTCGAGCACCTTGCGCAGGGTCGTCTCGGCCGGCACGTCCGTCAGCTCGACGGTCACGGGCGTGGTCTTGTCGATGCCCGCGATCGTCAGCGCCGTCCAGTTCACGTAGAAGTTCACGCCCGTCACGTCCCGCAGGAAGCCGATGGTGTCGCTGAACTCCACCTCCTGGAACTTCGGAGAGATGATCTGCGAGCGAAGCTTCTGGCGCACGAGCCGGTCGGCCTCCGACTCCGAGGCAGCGCCCGCGCCGAACGGTTCGCGCTTGACCGTGATCTCACGCCAGTCCCGCGGGTACTTCAGCAGCTCGTACCAGGGAATCTCCGACCAGCGGATGTCCGCCAGCACCCTCTGCTCCTCGCGCTGGCGGATCTTGAAGGCCTCCTTCTCGTCCATCAGGATGACCATCTCGTTGAGCCAGGTGATCGCCTCGGCCGCCTCGCGGTTCTCCGGCGCCAGGCGGTTGATCTGCTCGTAGATCTCGAGCGCCCCGGCGAAGCTCCTCTGGTCGCGAAGCGTCCGGGCCTGGGACACCAGCGTCTGAATCTTCCGCTGACGCTGCTCCCGCTCCTTGGCCCTTCGCTCCGTCTCCGCCTCGGCGATCTCCTGCTGCTGGGCAATCGCGCGCCCGCGCTCCCACTGCTCCCGCTGGCCGGCGATGTAGTCCCGGAGGTTCCTCGTCTCGGCCAGCATCTCACGATAACGGTCCGCGGGGAACAGGCGCTTGTTCGTCTCCAGAACGTTCTGCGCCTCGCGGGCGGAAGCCTGGGCGGCCGCGTAGTCCCCCTCGCTGTCGGCGTCGGACACCTGCTCCCGCGCCCGTCGCATCGCCTGCTCGTATTCCTGAACCGCGATCTGCCGCGCGACGCGCCGCCGCTGGGCGATGCGATCGATCAGTCCGGCCTCGCCCGTCTCGGCCGTGAGCTGCCGCGACGCCTCCAGCAGACGGGACGCCTCCTCGCTGTCCGGCTCGAGGGCGATCGCCCGCTCGAAGTAGTCCACCGCCTGCTCGGGCTGATCGTTGTCCAGGGCCGACTTGCCCCTGGCGATCAGCTCCTGCGCCTTGGCGCGCCGCTCGGCGGCCGCGGCGAGCATGCGGTCCTCCGGCGCCTCGGTCTCGGCGCCGGCATCCTGCCCCCCGTCGAGGTCAACAACGACCACGTCCTCGTCGTCGCCCTCCCCCGCCGGCTCGACGATCATCACGTCGGTGTCGTCGCCCGGCTGCACGATCGTCACGTCCGCGTCATCGACAGGCTCGGCGCCTCCTGCATCCGCCTCGTCGGCGGCGACGACGATCGTCTCGATGTCCTCGCCATCCGGCTCGTCGCCCGCGGGCGTCGGCGTGGGCGCGATGTCCGCCTCGCCCGCGTCCGGGGCGGCAGCCGCATTGGCGGCGCGGGCGGCTTCCATCCGCTCGTCAACCAGCGCGAGCTGCTCGGTCGCCTCCTCGCGGACCTCCGCGGGGAGGTACTCGCTCCCGGCAGCCTGCGCGAAGCCCTTCTTTGCCCCCTCGAGGTCGTTCGCCTCCAGCGCCTCTCGCGCCGTCGCCATCGCCGCCTGGTCGGCCGCCTGGCGCCTGATGGCCGTGTCCACGCGGGCGAGGTAATCGTCCAGCGTTTTCTGACCGGCCTCGTCCAGGGCGTCGCGATTCTCGGCCGCGTCGAGCAGCGTCGCCTTCGCCTGGCGGAATTGCAGCGCCTCGTACTGCTCGACGCCCCGTTCCAGAAGAGCTTTGGCCTGATCGGCGGATGCATCCTGAGCCCACCCGACGGACGCGCCGCACAGCACCACCGCTGCCGCCAGGAGCATCCCAATTCGTAGCCGGTGATTCACCACTGCCAAACTCCTTTCGGAATCACTACTGAACGGGGCGTCAGTGCCATGGAGCCGCCGCTGCGCCCGCATAAGCCAACAACCGCAAGTCATGGTCTTGAGAGTTTCCCGTCTTCGGTTCTCGGGGGCGGGGCGACGGGGTGTGTCCGCACCCGCGCCCCGGAAATCAGGGCTGAAAGTTTGCGCCGCGCCGGAGCGGTTTGCAAGTCCAAAATCGCCCGCTCACGGCCGGGCGAGTATCTCCTCGGACCGGCGGGATGCGCGGAGCAGCTCGCGCAAACGTTCCGAGGCCTCATCGCTCGCCAGCGTGCGCGACTTCAGCACGCCTTCCTGGTCGAGGTACAGCAGTTCCACGGTCTCCTTGGTGATCGTGGGCGTGCGGATCCGCTTGTCGAAGTCGATGTCGACGGCCACGGCGCCCGTGGAGAAGTCGACCGGCACGCGGACCATCCGCCCGCCGGCGGGGTTGACGACCTCGACCGTCGCGGTCTCACCGATCGAGTAGCCCGCTCCGACCGTGAAGTCCTCCTTGACCACCTGCCCGAGGCTCCGGGCGAACACCGTCACCCGAACCGTCTGCTTGAACGGGTTCGAACCGCGCACGAAGAATTCCGTCGTCGGACGCACGCTGAACGGCTCGGACCATTCGCTGTACGGCGTGGCGATGTCCACCGTCTGGGCGTCGTCGGTGCTCCGCGCGACCTCGTCCCGCGTGTACAGCGGGTTGAGCAGGCGCAGACGCACGCGGTACTGATACCTCTTCAACGGCTGAAGCGAGTTGTCGTGCCACCACACCAGCACCTTGCCGCTGCGGTACTGCTGCTCCAGCGACGGGACGGGCGTGGGCGTCTCGACCGGAATCGCCTCGACGTCCTCACCCGACGGGCGGAGGACCGTCGGACGCTCGCTCGTGCGAGGTCGGCGCGTCGGGCGTGCCTCGCCCGGCATCCCGCCGTATTCGCCCATCTCGGCCGCGCGGCGCATCTCCGCCTCCATCGCGGACATCTCGGCCGCGGACATCTCGCCGAACTCGCCGGGCGGGTAGGTCGGTCCGCGATCGGGCGTCCGTCGCCGGCGAGCAGGCGGCGTGCGGCGCGGCGTGGACGGCTCGCCCTCCTCCGGCTCGACGAATTCGGCTCCCTCGGGCAGTTGGAACTCCTCCTCGCCGGCGGGCACGCGACGCTCGCCCGGCCCTTCGCCGCCAAGCGCCAGGCTGACCTCGGTCTCGGGCAGATGGATGCGCCACGTGCCCCATTCCTGCGTCGGCCACCAGATCGTCCAGTACGCCGGCTGGAGGATCTCCTCCTGCCACCCGGCGTCGGCAAGCGTGGCGATGTCGCGCTGCGTCTCCGTCGGGTCCTGTCCGACACTCCACCTGCGAACGGTCGGGAAGTCGATCGGCTCCCCCTGGCGATCCAGCAGAGGCAGACGCACCGTGCTCGCCGGACGAGCTTCCGTCGGCTCGCCGTCCGGACCCAGTTCACGGATCTCCACCTCGACCGACGTCACCACGATCCGAAAGTCGATGCCCGCCTCGAAGAGGCCCCGGTTCCACTTCTCGATCAGCTCGTCACGCGGATAGACGGCCGCGGCGTGTGCGGTGATCTCGTCGGCGGGCGGGTTGCGCCGGGGCAGCTCCGCGCCCGCCCACACGTCGGGCTGCGTCGGAGCGGGCATCAGTTTCGCGAGGTCGCCCACCGTGGGCACCTTGCCCTCGGGAACCTCCGGCCGGATGTCCTGCAACGGCGGACGCGGCGGCGCCAGGTCGGCCATCGCCTCCCCGACGGGAGGGTTCCGCATCGCGATCAGGATGCTCACGTAATCCGGAATGACGACACGGTCCGGTTCGGCCCGCGCGACGCGCTCGCGGACCGCCTCGGCCGCCTGGTTGAGCTGCTCGTCCACCCGGTCGGGCGGGACCGTCTCGGTCACGCGCCCGGTGAACACGTCGACTTCCCGCGGCGAGCCCAGCGCCCACTGAAGCACCGCGTAGAGGAGAATCAGCGCGCAGAGCGCGACCACGCCCTTCTCGACGTGACGCTGGAAAGCACTGACGTTACCGATCTTCGCCATACCTCGGCCTCCTGAACTCAGTTGCCCGTCGCCGCTTCGAAGCGGCCGGTCCGTTCGATGCGGCGGCGATCCTCGCTGCGCATGGCGTCCGGAACGCGGCGGGCAAGCGCCGCCAGCGCCTCGACGGGAATCAGCGGGGGATGCTCGGCCGACCACTGACCGTTCTCCGCGTCCCACATGCCGCGCTCCCACTCGCTCAGCAGCAGCAGCTCGCCGTAGACCGTCACCCGCATGACCGGATCGGGCCCGTAGTAGTACCCGTCGGTGGTTCGCTCGCGGTCGCCGCCGAACGTCGCACCGACGGCTTCCATCTCGGTCTTGAGAACCGTGTGGTAGTTCCGCTCCATCAGGTTGT
>CAZADC010000340.1:0-4361 GCA_964483755.1 uncultured Planctomycetaceae bacterium
CCGACTGAGCGGTCCAGAGCCGCTTGTGCTACCATTACACCACGGGCCAGTGGTGAGCAGGAAGATACCAGACGGCCGCGCGTGTGTCAACCGGACGTGAAGCGGGGCATGGCGAGCTCAAGACGGCTGCACCACGCACGGCCCTGACGGGCCGTGGCGCCCGGGGGTGCCGAGATCAGAGGGTCACCGATTCGCCGCTTTCGATGGACCGCCCTTCCGCCTCGGCGATCTCGACGGCCGACGCCGCGTCGGCGGCTGTCACGCGCGACACCGGCTGATCGTTGCGGATGCAGTCGACCAGGTACGCCGTCTCGCCGGCGTAGGCGCGCTCGTCGGGCAGGTCGGGATGAAGCACCTTGTCGCCCTTCGAGTGGTACACACTGAGCGTGGGTGACGTCCGGCCGTCGAACGCGACCGTCGCCTCGGCGAACTCCACGGTGAGCGTCATGAAGAACGGGTGCTTGCCGTCCAGCCAGGCCGCCTCGGCGACGACCATCGCGTCGGTGTCGTATGCGAAGTGGCCCACCACGTGCGTGATGCCGGCGGTCGGGTGCGTGACGCCCTCGGCGCGAACGGCGGACGGGCGCCCGAAGTACCACTGGATCGTGTCCACGTCGTGGATGTGCAGGTCCATCAGCGCGCCGCCGGCCTTGTCTGCCTCGTGGAACCAGCTCTCGCCACCCCATCCGGGCAGCCCGCCGAGCCGCCGGAACACCGCGCTTCGCACCGGCCCGTACGTCCCCTCGTCGATCAGCCGCTTGATCGCCACGTATTCCGGGTAGAACCGCAGTACGTGCCCGATGAGCAGCCTGCGGTCCGTCCCGGCCGCCACATCCGCGACGCGGCGCGCCTCGGCGCCGCCCAGGGCGACGGGCTTCTCGCAGAACACGTGCGCCCCGGCCTGCATCGCGCCGATCGCCATCTCGCCGTGAAGATACGTCGGCGTGCAGATTGCCGCCAGGTCGGGGGTCTCGGCGTCGAGCAGCTCGCGCCAGTCCTCGTAGCGCCGCACCGCGGACAGGTCAACCTGCCGGCTGCCGGCGTCGGTGTCGATGTTGATCGGCGGGCCGTCGAGCTTCTCGAGCCGGTCCGGATTGATGTCGCACGCGGCCGTCAGCTCGACGTGCTCGTTACCCGCCAGCTGCCGCATGTGGATGTTGCCCATGCCTCCCACGCCGATCACGCACGTCCTGAGCTTCATTCGCCACATCCTTTCCGAACGCTGTTGACTGACCCGCGGCCGATCGCCGCGGGCGTCTGTGGCGACCATGAGAACGGCCTGGCGTAGGAATCGCAATACCGATCCGGCGCCGATCGGTCCCCCACCGCCTGCGCCCGGCGATTCACGCTGGCGAACGGGGCTCGCCGGGCGTATCTTCCCGTCCCGTATCGCCGCAGTCCTGACCGAGGAGAGCTCGTCCCATGAACATCATCCTGCTGCTGTCCGATACGTTCCGCTACGACAACCTCTTTGACCGCGCGGCGGCCGGGCCGATGGGCATGCCCGTCCGCACCCCCTGCCTCGACCGGTTCGCCGAGCGGGCGGTGAGCTGCTCGGGAATGTACACCTCCAGCTTCCCGACCATCCCCCACCGCACGGACCTGACGAGCGGGCGGTTCGGCTGGCCTTGGCACGGCTGGCAGGTGCTGCAGGACAGTACCGCCAACCACGCCCCGGCGATGCTCGGCGCGAAGGGCTACAGCTCCCAGCTCCTGTGCGACTGCCCGCACCTGTTCAAGCACCGCTTCGACGCGGGCTTCAACGCCGCCCACGTGGTCCGCGGGCAGGAGGGCGACGTGTTCTTCCTGCGGAAAAACCACCCCGTCGAGCACGTCATGCCGCCGGCCAAGACCCGCCACGGCGAGGACCTGGACGCCCCGACGCTGGACGACTGGCACCACTGGACCAACCGCAACTGGCGGCGGAACGTCGAGGCGGACCGCTTCGCGCCCCGCACGGCGGCGCTGGCGATGGAATGGCTGGAGGAGAACAACCGCTCCGACGAGCCCCTGCTGCTGTGGGTGGACTTCTTCGACCCGCACGAGCCCTGGGATCCGCCGGAGTACATGGTCCGCCGATACGATCCGGACTACGACGGCGTGGCGATGACGCATCCCAACTACGGCCGGAGCGGCGACTACACGCCCGCCGAGCTGAAGAACATGCGGGCGCACTACTGCGCCGAGGCGGAGATGGTCGATCGCTGGGTCGGACGCGTCATCGAGAAGATCGACGACCTGCAGATGTGGGACGACTCGATCGTCGTCTTCTCGACGGATCACGGCATGTCCGTCGGCGAGCACGAGCGTGTCGGCAAGTGCAACATCAACCCCGGCGACGACCGCGCCTGGCCGCTGTATCCCGAGATCGCGCACATCCCGTTCATGATCGCAGCGCCGGGTCTCGAAGGCGGGCGGGAGGTCGCCGCGCCGGTCAGCCCGCCGGACATTCTCCCCACGCTGCTGGAGTTGGCGGGCGTTCAGGTCGACCCGCCCGAGCCGCTGCACGGCAGGAGCTTCGCCGGACGGCTGCGCGGCGAGACGGACGTCGGCCCGCGCGACTGCGCCGTGTCCGCCGGGCACATCCGCCTCGGCGACGACGGACAACCGCCCTCGCAGGGCGTCATGCCCTGCGTCTACACCGAGCGGTGGTGCTACGCGCCGTACGGACCGACGCTGGAGCGCGAGCTGTTCGACCTGACCGACGACCCGTACTGCACGCGAAACGTCCTCGCCGGAAACGAGAGCACGGCCGACGACCTGCACACCAAGCTGCTGGCGCTGCTCGACGAGGTCGACGCGCCGCCCGAGGCGATCGAGGTGTTCAGGACATAGCGCCCAAAGCGCGCCGCCGCGCCGTTGCGACTGCGCGCGGGACGGCTGCGGTCGCTCGCGCGTTCCGCGCGCAAATCACAAGCCGATTTGCGCCCTACGCGCCGCGGACGCCGCGCGGAACAGGGCCCATAGGAACATGGGGCCACGGACTTCGGACGACGGCCCCCGGCAAGCCCCGCAAGGGCGATCGTCAATAGCCCAGGGCGAAGCGCAGCGCAGCCCTGGGATTCCCGGCCGCCGATGCGCAAGCCCCGGCAGGGGCGACCGCAGCGGCAGAACACATTCGCTCAGCGTGTTTCGCGCGCAAATCACAAGGCGATTTGCGCGCCCTGGCGGCACAGGCATTCCTGCCTGAGCCTCCCGGCCGATGTGGTACACTTGGAGTGAACGCGGTCGACCGACGGCACGGCGCCCGGAGGCGAACCCGCAATTCAGGAGAGGACGTCATGGCTCGCGATCCGATCGGCGAACGGTTTTCCAAGCGGGAGCGGCAGCACAAGCTCGACGAGCTCGGCGAGCGGGCGAAGTCGTCCGACGAGCGTGAGGAGGAGCAGGAGCTTCTCGACAAGACCGAGAAGGTCGAGCCGATTCACGCCGACGCCGAGCCCGGCCGGAACGACCCCTGCCCGTGCGGCTCCGGCAAGAAGTACAAGAAATGCTGCGGCGCGGAGTAGGAGAGGCCGGATGGGCATTCCCACCATACGAATCGGCTCGCTCGACGTCAGCCGCGTCATCATCGGCGGCAACCCGTTCAGCGGATTCTCGCACCAGAGCCCCGAGCGCGACGCGCAGATGCGGCACTGGTTCACGACGGCGCGAATCAAGCAGGCGCTCGCCGACGCCGAACGCCTCGGCGTGAACACGCACGTCGGCCGGGCGGACCACCACATCATGCGGGTGCTGCTGGAGCACTGGGACGAGGGCGGACGCATTCAGTGGTTCGCCCAGACGTGCCCCGAGGTCGGCAGCGTCACGCACGGCGTGAACAACGCCATCCGGGGACGCGCGAGCGCGTGCTTCCTCCACGGCGGGATGATGGACTATCTGCTCGCCAACGGCGCGCTGGACGAGATTCCCGACGCGATCGCGCGGATCAAGGACGCGGGGATGCCGGCCGGGGTGGCCGGGCACAACCCCGACGTGTTCCGCTGGGCCGAGGACCACCTCGACTGCGACTTCTACATGTGCTCGTACTACAACCCGTCCAACCGCGCGGCCGCCCCGGAGCACGACCCGGACGCCCGGGAGTGGTTCAACGACGCCGACCGCGAGACGATGGTCCGCCTGATCGTCGACCTGCCCCGCCCAGTGATCCACTACAAGGTGATGGCCGCCGGACGCAACGATCCGGCCGACGCGCTGGCGTTCGTCGCCCGTCACCTCCGCGACGGCGACGCGGTGTGCGTCGGCGTGTTCCCCGGCGACAAACCCGACATGCTCGCCGAGGACATCCGCCTGCTCGACGCAGCGCTGACGACGGCGGGGACTTGAGCGCCCTCCGAAACACTTCTCTGGGGCATGCGCCA
>CAZADC010000341.1:0-4356 GCA_964483755.1 uncultured Planctomycetaceae bacterium
GATGAGGAAGCTGTTGTTGTGGTGCTGCTCGTGGGCGGGGAAGATCAGGTTATTGAGAATCTCGCAGCACGAGACGGTCGAGTTGTCGCCGAGAAGCGAGTGGATCAGCCGCGCGCCGTACTTCAGACTGCTCCCGGCGCCCATGACGAAACGCACCGCCTTGCACCCGTAGAACACGCGGCATCCGGGCGCGATGATCCCGTTGACCAGCTCGACCCCTTCCCCGATCTGCGTCGGTCGCTCGCGCGTCGAGTTGATCGTCAGGTTCTTGAGCTTGTTGGCGCCCTTGACGTACGCGAACGGTCCGAAGTTCACGTCCTTGATCACGCGGCAGTTCTTGATGACGCACCCGTCGCCGACGCGTCCGTACAACCCGCGCCGCGCGTCGAAACGCTGCTGGGTCATGTCGCGGAGCCGCGCCAGCAGTTGGGGGTCGTCACGGTATTTCGCCCACAGCGCCGCGTCGGCGGGGATCATCCCGTCGAACGGCAGGATGCTCCGCCCCCCGGCCTCGTTCACGGGGTCGATCCACACGCGGACGGCCTCGTCCTCGCCGTCCTTGACGATCCCGTTGCCGAACTTCGCGTGGTTCGTGGTGTGCATTTCGTCGAGGTTCAGCAGGATGCACCCTTCGGCGACAAGGTAGTGAGCGAGATAACGCACGTTGTGGATCGCGGCGCCGTCCCCGACGTCGCAGGCGATGATCCGGCTGTTGGTGATGCCGGTCGGCGCCTCGAGCTCGTGATGTTCGAGCAGGTCGTCGTCGATCGCGCCGAGACGGACGAGCCCGTAGAACTCGTTGTTCCGCACGCGGTGAGGGTTGAACGGGTCGCTGACGAACAGGTCGTCCCAGTCGTCGCAGGCGTTGCCGTTGCGCACCAGGGCCTCGACCTCCTCGGCGCGAAGCCGTCTCCATCCCGCCGCGGGAGCGCTCTCCTGGCGGCGCCGCAGATAATGCTCGTCCTGTCCGTCGGGCAGGAGCTCCGGCGGGACGAACCCTCGTCCCGGCGGGCGGTCGACAACCCGTTTCGGTCCGTTCATGCGCGCACCTCGATCCTGCAGTTCATATCGGCCGGACGGACGTCGCAGCCCAGTGCGTTTGCGGAGCCGCGGTTGCGTCGGGCGCGTCACCCGTCCTAGAATCGACGGCATGAACGATCGATTCCCCGAGAAGTCCGACGCCGGGCGGGACGCCGACAGGCGCGCCGTCGCCTCCCTCGATGACATCTGGCCGCTTCAGGCGGAACTCAACGCCCGGGCGGGCTTCGACACGCGCGAGCTGGGGCGGCGCCTGGCGGCCGCCGAGCAATCCGGCGAGCTTCCCGAGGAGGGCGGTCTGCGGCTCGAGGTCGGACGGGCGCTGAAGAACTACCTCGATGCCCTCTCGGGCGAGTGCCACGAACTGACCGAGTGCCTGAGCTGGAAGCACTGGTATCGCGAGGCCCGCGAGGGCAGGCAGTACGAGCTCCAGGACGTCCAGAACGCCCGCGTCGAGGCGACGGACATGCTGTTCTTCTGGATCAGTATCTGCCAGCTCCTCGGGCTCGCCCCCGAGGACGTGTACCGCCTCTATGCGGCGAAGCTGGGCATCAACCACCGCCGGCAGGACGAGGACCGCACCCAAGCCGAGCACGAGCGCCACGAAGACGAGAACCGCTCGGTCATCTGACCACAGCCCGCGAACCTGCCTGTCTCAAACCGTTTCCGCGGCGGCGCGGGCGACGGGCTCCGACACTGACTGCAGATCGACACCCGCCTGTGTCACGGCGGCTGCCAGTGCCCGGAGTAGGCTGTCGGCGGCTCGGACTTGGCGACCACCGCCAACGTCACGCGGAGCGCCCCGCCCTTGAGGAGCGTCCGGGCGGCCTCGTTGGCCGTCGCGCCGGTGGTCGTGACGTCGTCGACCAGCAGCACGTTCGCCCCCTCGACGCCGGCGCCGCGGGCCTCGAACGCCCCGCGGACGTTGGCGATCCGACGACTTCTCGGCAGGCGGACCTGCGGCGGCGTGTGGCGCACGCGGACCAGCTCGCGCCCGGTCGGGACGCCGATCCGCCGCGCGACCCGCTCGGCCAGCGAGCGGGCGTGGTCGCACCCGCGGGCGATCCGCCGCCGCCAGTGCATCGGCACGGGGGTCACCACGTCGAAGCGCTCGCCGTCGCCCGCGGCCAGCACCGCCTCGCCCAGCAGCGTCGCCGTCCGTCGGCGCATTACCTCGCGACGGCGATACTTGAGCTCGCGGATCACGGTGTTCAGCGGCGCGGCGTACGGGCCGAGGCGGATCACCCGCACGAATCGCGGCAGCGTGGACGGGCAGCCGGCGCAGCCGTCCTCGCGGACGGGGACGTTCGGGCCGACCGTCGATCCGCACCGCGGGCAGTACGGCAGCGCGACCAGCGACAGCAATCGGACGTTGCACGCCTCGCACAATCCTCCGGCCGCGGGATCGTCAGCGCCGCACGCGGCGCACGTGGCCGGCAGGAGCAGATCGACCGCCCCGCAAGCCGCCGCGCGCAGCAAGCCGGTTGCGGCGCTCGCCCAGTGCACGGAAGGTTTCGATTGCATGGTCTTCCCCCGTCGTCCCGCTACGGTACGGACGGCTGTGTCGTCGACGCCAGTCCGACCGACAGCGAATCCCGCGTGAGGATGAATTCGTCCCGGAGCGCGCGGACCTGCCACAGCCGCACCGCGCGGTCGGCGCAGGCGTCGACCCGGCCGAGGGCGGGGGCCGCCGCCCGCAGCACCTCGTTGACCGCCATTGCAGTCAGAACGTACGCCACGTCGCCGCGGCTCATCTGCGGGTTCCAGAGCAGCCACTCCAGCCCCCACGTCCGCCCGTCGGCGCACAGGGCGGTGAACGCCCGGCGGGTGGGGAACTCCGGCGTGCGGAGCAGCTCGCGGACGGTTCCGGCCTGCTCGCTCCGACCCAGGGCCAGCAGCGCGCACCGCAGGGACCCGACGACGAAGAAGTCCGTCTCCGGCCCGAAGACCGAGCCGGTCAGCCGGGCCTCGATTCTCGCAGCGGCCGCCTTCCGCTGCCCGGCGGACCGCGCGGCCAGCGCCATCAGCATCGCCCCGGCCGACCGTTCGTTTGGGTTGTAGACCCGCAGCGGCTGGCGCTCGAGCGGGACGTCGGGGTCCAGCGGCGGGGGAAGCATCTCCATCGCGAGCTCGAACGCCTCCGGGCGTCCGGAGCGCCCCAGCCGCCAGGCGACGAAATCGCCCGCCAGCGCCGGCGCTGCGCCGGCGATCTGCCGGACCTGGAAGGCCGAGCTGGTCGAGTCGATCTCCAGCATCCATTCGTCCGGGCCGGACTGCTGCGGCGGAGTCCTGAAGATGGACGAGCTCGGATCGAGCATCCACAGTGCCGCCGCGGCGGCCGCGGAAGGGACCGGCGTCGCCCACGCGATCCGACTTCCCTCCCCGTCGCTCGGCCGGGTGATCACCTCCGCACCGTAGGTGGCCAGCAGACGCAGCAGCTCGACGCATTCGTCCCGCGTCGGCGCATCCGGGTCGTCCTGCGGAAGTTCGGCCTGCTCGCCGAGCAGTGTCGCCGCCCGCATCAACGCAAGCTGGTACCGGCGCGGATTCCACAACTCCTCGCAGAGGTGGTACACCTGGCGGCGAACCGGCAGGCGGAGCCGACCGGCCGCATCGAGCATCGCCAGCAGCTGCCCGCCCGTGACCTCCCCGCCGTCGAACGCAGCCGTCAGGCCGGCGGCGACGTACGGGCCCACCTCCCGTACGCCCAGGCGTCCGCAGGCGAGAATCGCCATCGCCGGCGGCACGGCGTCGCCCGGCTCGCGGCGGCGCACGATCTCTCCAACGGCCTGACGGGCGCTGTCGTCATTCAGAACGGTCGCCACGTGACAGAGACGGTCGCGCAGGTCATCGCTGTCGGTTTCGACCAGTCGCCGGCAGATCGGCTCCGACCAGACTTCCGGCGCCAGCTTCGCCAGCGCCAGGGCGGCCGAGGCGGCGACGGGCGGCTCGTCTGCGTCGAACAGCGCCGCGATCCGATCGGTCAGCGCCGACATGCCGGCCAGTCCCGCGTCCATCGCCGCGGCGGCGCGAACGTCGGCATCGGGATCATTCATCAGGGCGTCCAGCGTGTCGGCGTCGCCCAGGCGGGCGGCGAGAACGCACGCGGCGCCGCGCACGGCAGGGCTTTCATCCCCGGCCGCCAGCGCGAGCGTCTCGCGGATATGTCGGTTGTCGCGCGTCGCGGTGATCGCAGGAACCAGCATCCGCCGGCGGACGTCCGCGTCGTCCGTGTCGGCAAGCTCGATCGCGCGCATGCGGTCCAGGTGGACCGGATCGCGATCCGGCGTCTCGAACTTCCCCGCCCAGCGCAGCGCG
>CAZADC010000342.1:0-4356 GCA_964483755.1 uncultured Planctomycetaceae bacterium
TCGGCATGCTTTTTGTCAGCACAAAACGACCTCAAAACTGGCTAAAGTCCACACACTGGGAAGTGCCCCCGACATCGTACCCCCCTTGAGATCGCCGCGCTGGGGGTGGTCCCCGGCCGGCAGATGAAGGCCTTGCTGCGCCGGATCCGACGTCAGGCCGTACAAAGAGATGGGCACAAGCGATAATCCCTCCACCACCGCCGAGTGGTTGGAAAGGAGTCCGACGTGTGCCCGTACACCTACTTTAACGTCATGAGACACTCGAAAGATACCTGTTATCTCCGCCTTCGCATGGTCCAGTACGCCACGACCAGCCGAAGACGCATCTTCCGCAAGACCCGGATGAAGTGTCGCTCGAAGCCGAACGACACATCCAGCCGGCTGTCGACCCGGTCCGCAGACGTCCGACGTGTGCACCCCTCCACGCGCGGCTGCTGTGGACCGGCGGCGTGAACACCCGTCGATCGTCGGTCTGCGGGATTCGCACCGCCTGGGCAGCCGGACACCCTTGCCGGCCGACGAGCGGGGCGAGTGGCGCGGACCGTCGCAATGCCCATCTTGAACGGGGGCTTACGTCACACGCGGCGGGGGCTCCTGACGGTTGCATACGTACTCGAAGCGGGCGGTACTCCCGCCAAAGTACGGTCCGCTAGGATTGCGCGGGTTCCGTCGCTGATGTGCCTGCGGGCGCAGTCGCCGGCGTCCTGTTCGGCTGCGTCTCGGGCGTGGCCTGTCTCGTCCACAGCCATCGCTTGATCTCGGCGACGGCCTGTGGGCGATCCAGCACGCTGCAGGACAGGTCGAATACGACCTGTCCGCGCCAGAGACGGACGCGGAAGGGGTGCTCCGTCAGCACGGGGTATTCCTTCGGATCGAGGTCCAGGCGCCGCGAGTTGAAGCGGGCGTCGGGGTCGACCGCCCGAAGCCGGTCCATGACCGCCTCCACGGGCGGATGCTCGAAGCGAAACGCCACCGGCGGCTTGAAGTCCTTCCGCACATCCTCGATCGACTCTCCCTTGACGGCGATCTTCTCGAGCCGGCATTCGCCCAGTCCCCGCCGTCGGGCGACCTGCAGGTGCTCGACCTCCGCGGGGTCGAAGCCCATCACCGCGGCCGCCACGGCGTCGACGGCGACCATGTCCCGTCCGGCGATGACCAGGTTCATCTCGACAGGCTTGCCCTCCAGCGGGCCCTGCCCCTCCATGCCGATCAGCCCGTCCACCAGGACGAGATCGGTCTTCTGGAGGGTCGCCACGTCACTGAGCACCTCGTCGGCCTGCTGGTGGTACGCGCCGCGGTGGACACGGTCGCGCACCTTCGGCAGCAGCCCGTAGTAATTCTTCATCCCGATCGAGATGCCGGTGAGCTGGTGGGTCTTCAGCACCGGCACGTTGATCATCACGTCGGCCGACATCGTCGTCTCGGGCAGCGCGTAGGTCTTCTTTCTGCCCTCGCGCGGCGACTTCACGATCCGCCGCTCGGCGTCGTCCAGGTCCACCAACTCCAGCCCGGCCGCCTCGGCGAGCTTTCCGTACCCGTAGACTTTGAACATCCATTCGGCCTTCCTGCCGCTGCTCTCGGCGATCGTGATCCGGCAATCGGCCGTCTTCTGCAGCGCCTTGACCAGCCCGGCGACAACGCGAACGTCGGTCGTCATCCCGCCCACCTTCCCGCGGTCGGGGTAGTAGTAGGTGAGGTTGGGCTTGATGGCGACTCTGTCCCCGTCGGAGACGATCTCCTCGAGCCCGCCGATCAGCTCGATGGCCCGGGCGACCATGGCGTCCGGATCGTCGCCTCGGACGATCGCTACCGTCGGCCCGGCCGACGCCGGAGGGACGGCGAACGGCGCGAGCAGACAGACCACAACGGCATATTGAGTCACGAAGCGTCCGGTATGGCGAATCCTCATGGGTCTCACTCCTGGTGGTACGTAACGACCGCAGCGGGCAGGCGGATCATTCACCATAACCCGGCCGCCGCCCTGCCGGAACGTCTTTCATCGAACGTGACAAGGGCCGGTGGCGGTCCTATAGTGATTTCACGCACCTGACGCCGGATACGGGAGCAGACCATGACCGAACCCGCAAACGTCCTGGCCGCCTGGACCGCCTGGCTCACCGAAACGAGATTCCTCAACAACACGATCCTGCAGTGGGGCGTGCTGCTCGGCGCCCTGCTGGCCGGCTTCATCTTCGGCAAGATCGTCTCGTTCGCGTTCCTGGCGTATGCCCGGCGCACCGAGACCGACGGCCGTCCCTCGCTGCTCGGGATGATCCTCAGGTCCCTTGCCGGACCGATCACGTTGATCCTGCTGGCAATCGCGCTCTACGTGGCCGGGGGGTTCCTGACGCTCAGCTACGTCGAAACGCTGGAAAACGGCGAAGAGGTCACCCAGGACTGGATCGAGATGTTCTGGTACCAGGTCTGCGACACGGTGATCGTCCTGGCGGCGGGCTGGTTCATCTTTCGCCTGGTGGACGTGATCGAACTGCTGCTCAGCCGCTGGGCGGCGGGGACCCAGACGCTGCTGGATGACCAGCTCATTCCCGTGCTGCGAAAATCGCTGCGGGTGTTCGTAGTGATCGTGGCCGCTCTGTTCATCGCCCAGAACATCTTCCAGTGGGATATCGGGGCGCTGATCGCCGGGCTGGGCATAGGCGGCCTGGCCGTCGCTCTGGCGGCGCAGGATGCGCTGAGCAACTTCTTCGGCTCGGTGTCGATCTTCGTGGACCGCCCGTTCCAGATCGGCGACTGGGTCAGGATCGGCGAGTTCGAGGGCGTGATCGAAGAGGTCGGCTTCCGCTCGACCCGCCTGCGGACCTTTGCCGGCACGCTCGTGACGATCCCCAACAGCCACACCGGCAAGGTAGCCGTCGACAACGTCCAGCGCCGCCCGTACATCCGCCGGAACCTCAACGTGACCGTCACCTACGACACGCCGCCGGAGAAGATCGAGCGGGGCATCGGCATCATCCGCGAGATGCTCGATACGCGGAGCGGGCACTTCCCCGACGATCGCCCGCCGAAGGTCCTGTTCAGCGACTTCAACGCGGCGAGCCTGAACATCCTCGTGGTGTACTGGTACGCCCCGCCCGACTGGTGGGAGTACCAGGCGTTCAACCACGACTTCAACATGGAGCTGCTGCGCCGGTTCAACGACGAGGGCGTCGAGTTCGCCTTCCCGACCCAGACGCTCTACCTCAAGCAGGACTCGGACTTCCAGGCGGAGGTGGCATTAAACGCCGGGGGGGGTCACGAACAGGCCGGATCCTGACCTCCCGGCGGACGGGGCTCCTGCGCTGCTCGACGCCTCGCGGCCGCTCACAGGAACCGTCGCGACGCCGCGCCGCCGCGCCGCTTCATACCAGGTCGCACGCCTCGGGCGGCATCCAGTGCTCTTCCTGTCCCTGCCACTTGACGTTGCAGCCGATCGGGTTGGTCACCGCGACGGGCGGGTCCTCGCCGTCGAGCAGGGCGGCGATGGCGTCGTCCAGCTCGTGGGTGGTCGCTTTGTCCGCCTCGCGGGGATTGTCGTCAAGCCGGCCGGTATAACGCAGGCGGCGTTCGGCATCGAACACAAAGAAGTGCGGCGTCCGCAGGGCGCCGTAGGCCCGCGCGATGTCCTGCGACTCGTCCCGCAGGTAGGGATAGCGGATGCCCGCCTCGCGGGCCCGCTCCACCATGTGATCGAAGTCGTCAGTCGGATGATTCTCCTTCTCGTTGGAGTTGATGCCCACCCAGTCGACGCCCTTCGGATGATACGTGTCATGCAGCGCCTGGATTCGCTCCTCCGAACCGACGACGAACGGGCAGTGGTTGCACGTGAAGAACACCACCAGCACGTCGGCGTCGGCGAAGTCCTCGAGCGAGTACGTCTTGCCGTCGACGCCGGGCAGGGAGAAGTCGGGGGCCTTTTCGCCGATCTGAAGCGTGAACGCCATGGGAAGCTCCTTTCGGTGGATTCGGGGATCGCGTTGTTCGGGGCATTATAGCCGGACACGCCGGCCTGTGGTGCGAAGCGGCGCACACGCTTGGCGCGGCTGACCGCGCGGGCGTACACTCGCCGGCGTCATGGCGGGACTCGTGCGATACTTCCGAGAGCATCCTTGGCAGCGGCGATCGTTGACGCTGCTGCTGATGCTGGCCGCGGGACTCGCCGTGGCGTATTTCGCCTATCCGGTCGTCGACCAGTACCTGGTCATCCGCGCCCTGGGCAGCGCGGATCCGGCCGAGCGGAACGACGCCCTGAACCGGGCGATCGTCCTTGCCTCCCGGAATCCCGGCTTCGTGCGGCGACTGGAGGATGTCCTCGATTCACCGGACGATCGAATCTTCCGGGGCGCCGTGACCGCGCTG
>CAZADC010000343.1:0-4346 GCA_964483755.1 uncultured Planctomycetaceae bacterium
GGCGGGCGGTTCCGCGTCGGCGAGGAGCAGTGGGAGAGCTACCGCTACCGCCGCCTCGAGGTGCTGGAGAAGATCCGCCCGCCGCGGAAGGACTTCGACTTCTGGTACACCTACTCGCGCTACAGGAACCGCATGTCGGCGGTGGTGGACAAGGGCATCCACGGCGCGAGCGAGCGCGCGAAGACGGCCGTCGAGGCGAAGCTGACCGTCATGACCGCCGACGCCGAGGAGCGGGTCGTCGCCGAGGGGACGGCGCCGTTCCACCACGAATACGCCTGCCTGCTGTTCGATATGCCGAAGATGAACGGGGGCGAGTACAAGGTCTCGGCGCTGCTGTTCGACCGCAACAAGCGGATCGTCGGCGAGAAGAACCCCGCCCCGTTCACCGTCGGCAGCTACGAGTGGGTCAGGAACGACGTCGGGAAGCAGGACATCGTCTGGGAACCCTATGAGCCGATCGAGGTCGGCGACGACGGGTTCGAGACGCTCAAGCACCGCTTCACCGTCTCGCCCAGCGGGCTGCCCGCCCAGATCGCCATCAAGGCGCTGAAGCGCGAGCTGCCGCTGACGAAGCGCCACCAGCCGGACAGCGTCTCGACGGCGGAGCTGATCGAGATCGGCCGCGGCCCGCAGCTCCGCAGCCCGCTGCGCCTGGAGGTGGTCGTCGACGGCCAGCGCACGCCGGCCGAGGTGGTCAGCCCCGCGAAGCTCGTGCGGGAAGGCAGGAGCGAGATCGAGTACGCCTCGAAGCTCCGCGCCGGTCCGCTGACCATCGGCCTGCGGACGCAGTACGACTGCGACGGGGCAATGACGGTCCGCCTGACGTACGGGTCCGAGAAGCCCGTGCAGGTGGACGGGTTCGAGATGGTCGGCGAGTTCGCCGGTCTGTTCGACCTGTGCGCCTCGTGCATGCACGGCGGGGCGATGGTCGGCGCCGACCGCCCCGACTGCGTCATGCCCGAGGGGGAGGGCGTCGTGTGGGACTCGGGGGAGATGGAGCGCCCCGGGCTCTACTACTCCCATTTCGTGCCGTACGTGACCTTCGGATCGGGCGACCGGGCGTTCACCTGGATCGCCGACAGCGACGAGCACTGGATGCTCGATCGCGACGGCTCGGCGATGACCTTCGAGCGCGACAGGGCCGGGCTGCTGACCTGGCGCACGAAGTTCGTCAACCACCGCTCCGAGGTGGGCGGCGAGCGGACGCTCGAGTTCATGATGCTCACCCACCCGTCCAAGCCCAAGCCGGAAGGCTACCGCAAGGAGGCCTGGTTCCAGCGAGGCGACTACTACGCCTTCGGGATCGGGCTGGACTGGCCCAGCCGCATGGGCGCCGACGAGGAGATCATCGCACAGTGGCGCACCGCCAGCGGCGCCCCGGACGACGTGCCCGATTCGGCGCGCCCGACCTACTCCAAGCCGACGCCCCCGTGGCGGTGCTGGTACCAGCTCCGCGGGCTGACGCCGATGGTCCCCGCCATTGCCGACAACGCCCTGACCGGCGACCTGATGGGGCGCATGCAGCCGCGCCACGAGAAGGTCACCGTCAAGCGGGTCAACCGCGAGGGCGTCGAGACGGAGAAGGAAATCAACGCCGTCGGCGGCGTGTGCACGATGGGCCGCGCGTGGGAGGACCTGTTCGTCTGGCACTTCGGGCGCCAGGCCCGCCTCGCCCGCCGCAACGGCGTGTGGTGGGACGAGACCTGGCCGACCTACCGCAGCTCGAACCTGGCGGCGGGGGAGGCCTGGCTCCGCGACCCGGAGGATGTCGGCCCGAAGGAGCTGCCCTGGCAGGACACGTTCCTCACGCTCCCGATGCGCGACATGTTCAAGCGCCTCGCCCGCGTCTACAAGCAGACGAAGCTGTTCAACTACAACGGCGTGTGGGCGAGCGCGTCGGCGTCGGCGTTCGAGTCGTTCACCTACCACTCGATGATGACCGAGGCGTGCAGCAGCGACCACGCCTCCTTCGAGCTGGACAACGTCGTCGTCTATCCGAACTCCCAGTTCAAGCTCAACTCCCACAACTACACCGGGCAGATCGTCCGCCTCGTCTCGCGGCACGCGTACTCCAACGCCTACGCCTCGCGCCCGGGCGACGACAAGCGACTCGATCGGCAGATGATGGGACGCGGGCTGCTCAACGACGTGGGCGTGCAGTTCTGGGGGCCGCACGGCTGGCTGCAGCACAGCGACCAGATGCTGCGGGTCATCAACGCCCTGATCGACTTCGGCTATTTCGCCGAGGATGAGATGACCGAGTACATCCCGTACTGGCGCTCCGGCGAGTACGTCCGCTACGGGCTGGCGTTCGACAGCGACTCCAGCTTCGAGCTGACCGACAGGAACCCGTTCGAGAAGGTCTACGTCAGCGTCTATCGCCGCCCGATCTACGCCGGCGAGGGCGACAAGCGACGCATCGACGGATACAAGGCGATGTTCGTCATCGTCAACGAGAGCGACGAGCCCGTCCGCGGACGGCTGTTCGTCCTCGACCCCGAGCGCATCTTCGGCGGCCCGAACGTCATCAACGGGCAGAACGTGGTCCAGGACTACGACTACTCGAAGATCCACGAGCTCAACGAGGGCGAAGGGCTCACCGCGCCGCCCGACTGGAGCGCGCCGAAGATCGGATCGCGGTCGAAGTTCCGGGCCCTCGTCGACCTCGAGGACAACGGGCTCGTCAAGATCGGCCGGAACGAGAACGAGGAGATCTACGGGCCGATCTTCGTCTATCCCCACGACTACAGGATCGTCCATGGCCGCTGGCGCAAGCAATAGCATGATCGGTCCGATGCGGCCGCTCCTGGCCGTCGCCGCGGCCGCGTGGGTGTGCGGTTTCGCCGCCCGCCCGGGCGTGGGCGCCGACCCGCCCGCTGCCCCCGGCGCCGACGACCCGGCGAAGGACACGCGCGTGCTCGTCCTCGGCGAGGCCGATCCGACACCGCAGGACTTCATCTGCCGCGAGGGCCCGCGGCGCGTGACCGACCCCATCGACCGCTTCCGCAAGGAGCTGCCCGCCGGGTACAGCGCCCGCGTCGTGATCGGCCGCTTCTATGAGCCCAACTGGGGCAAATTCGATCACTACGTCCGCGAGATGGTCCCCCTCGACGCCGACGGGAAGCCCGACGGGACGGCAAAGTACTACCAGCCCGGCCGCCTGATCCGCACGGCCGGGTTCTCCCACGGCGCCCGGCACGGCGAGGAGATCTTCTACGAGTACCGTCGCGACGCGGGCGGGCGGCACAAGCGGAAGGTCGTCCCGTACCGCAAGGGGAAGATCGAGGGCGTCGTCCGGCTGTTCTACCCGGACGGCAAGACGATGTCCGAGACGCCGTACACCGACGGCAAGCCGCACGGCGTGGCGAAGAGCTTCGCCCCCGACGGGTTCGTCCGCCGCGTGGTCCACTACCGCGAGGGCAAGCGGCACGGGACGATGACCGAGCGCTGGTCGCGCACGGGCGAGCTGAAGAAGGTCATCGAATACCGCGACGGGCTCGCCCACGGATCGGCGAAGATGTACTACGACACCGGGCGGCTGAAGATGGAGGCGACGCTCTGGAAGGACCGCTTCCACGGCGTCGAGAAGCGCTACGACGGCGACGGCAAGCTCCGCGAGACGCGGTACTGGATCCTCGACGAGCAGGTCGGCAAGGACGAGTTCGAGAAGCGCTTCAGGATGCCGCCGAAGCCCGACCCGGCCGGCGAGCAGCCCGACAGCCGTCCCGCCACGGCGCCGCGCCGGCCGGCGGGCTACCACGGGCAGGGCGCTGCCGCGGACGAGACGTGGGAGAAGAAGCGCCTGGAGGACTACTGCCGCGCGATTGACGAGCAGGTCAAATCCGTGCTGACCAATGTCGACGCGCCGCTGGTCATCGCGGCGGCCGAGCCGCTCGACCCTTCGGGCTGGGGCGTCGTGCCGGCCGCGAGCGCCGTCCCGGTGGTCCTCGGCCAGATTCTGCTCGCGGTTCGATCCGCCCTGCGCAACCGGACGCGTCGCTCCGCCTGATCCGCCTTCGCTTCCGTGCCACCGAATCGTCTCCTTCCAGGGCCTGAAGGCCCCATCCTACCCGGAGACGATTCCACCTTATACCCGCGCCCAGTTTTTGGGGACAAGCTCAGTGGACATGGCCAAGCTGCCGAAGGTGAGCATCCTCGCCTACACCGGCGGTGTCATGCGGGTGCCGCCCTGGGGCAACGTGGTAATGGATCTGGCCGGCCTCGACGCCTCCGGCGGCGTGGCGTCCTGAGCGATCACGATTCCAGCCGTCGCGGCGTCGTAGGCCACGGCAGCGCCCAGGTGCGGGACAACCGCCTGATCGTCACCGGCACCATCAGCGCCACCG
>CAZADC010000344.1:0-4329 GCA_964483755.1 uncultured Planctomycetaceae bacterium
GTGTCCGAACAGCTCGCTCTCCAGCAGCGAGTCGCTCAGCGTGGCGCAGTTGACGTGGACGAAGGGCCCGTCCCCCCGGTGGCTCTCGCGGTGAATCAGGCGGCTGACGAGCTCCTTGCCCGTGCCGCTCTCGCCGGTGATCAGCACCGGAATCGACGTCGGTGCGACCTTGCGACCCAGGCGGATCGTCTCGAGGAACGCCTCGCTCACGCCGGCGATGCGGTACCCGCACTCGGCGTCATCGGCCGCCGCGGCGAGCGGGACGTCGTGTCCCGGCAGGAGCGTCTCCAGACGCGCCTCCAGCTCGTCGGGGTCGACGGGCTTGTCCAGCCGGTGCAGGCGCGGCGTGTCGCCGTCGGCGCCCGCCCCGAGCACGATCGCCGGCAGCTCGGGCGTGTTCCGCCGGGCGCGGGCGACCACGTCGGACGGCTCGCACGGACCGTCCGCGTCGACGATCAGCAGGTCCCACAGGTGATCCTCGCACCGCCGGACCGCCTCCTCGGCGTCCGAGACCACGCACAGCCGGGCGCTGCGCCGCCGCACCGCGTCGGTCAGCGCCGCGTCGCCGTCCGCCCGCTTGCTCACCAGCAGCACGTTGGGTCCCGCGCCCGCCGTCATCGGACCTCCCCGCTGCCGTTCGCGTTCCGCACCGATTCGACCAGCTCCTCGATTCCGTTGGCGCGACGCCAGTCAAGCACCCGCTTCTGCGCGCGGGCCTGGGCGGCCCAGGGGCTGTCGGGGTGCTCGGACGTCACGCGCTGATAGCAGTCAGCCGCCGACGCGGCGTCTGCGTGCAGGCGGCAGTTGGCGACCTGGTAGAGCATCCACGCCCGCTCGCCGTCCTTCTCGCAGCGGTCGAGGGCGGCGGCGTACAGCACCTCCGCGTCGCGATAGCGCCCGGCGCGATAGAGGGCGTCGCCCACCTCGCGCGCCGCATCGGCGTCCCTTGCCACGAGGTCCCGCATGTCTTCCGCGGCCGTCGCGGGCGGCTGGTCGGCTGGCGCCGTCGCCGGCATGGTGGCCGGCGCCGTCGTCGGGCGCTTCGTCGTCTCGACGTCGTCGGGACGGTCGGCCGGAACCTGGATGGCCTGCAGGCGGCGGATCGCCTCGGCGAGGGACCGCGACGATTCCTGCTCCTGCTGCCGTGGCGCCGCGACGGTCGCGCGACGGACGGCATCCACGCTCCGCGGCGTGTCCGCCGGGTGTGACGTCGCGTCCGCGCCGTCGTCGCCCGCGGCCGCGACGGCCGTCATACACACGAGAATGGTCGCCCATCGCCTCATGAAGGGTCCCTCCGCGCGGTCTGAACGGGCGGGGGTTCGACGACGGCGCCGACGGCCGCGTCGAGCTTGCCGCGGACGATCAGCGCCCGGACGAGGGTCCGCCGCGCCCGGTCCAGCAGCGGCTGGTCGGCGTCGGAGTCGAGCACCTGCCTGGCGAGCGATTCGGCCTCGGCGGTCCGTTCGAGTCGGAGGCACAGCTCGGCAAGATCGCACGCGACGGCCGCATCGTTGAGCTCGCCCAGCGCCTCGCTCAGCAGGTTGTGGGCGGCGGTATCCTCGCCCAGGTCGCGGTGGCAGGCGGCCATCTCGACGGCCAGTTTCGTGCGCCAGGCGACGTCAGTCACCTGCGCCAGCCCGCGGCGGATGACCTCGATTCCGTTAGCGGGAAGCTGCATGCGGCGATAGGCCCGGCCCTTCAGCAACACGAGGCGGGCGAACTGCGGCGCCGTCGTTTCGCCCTCCTGCACCCCGCCCAGGACCGTCAGCGCCGCCAGCGGCAGGTCGGACGTCACCAGCAGATCGGCCAGGTCGACGGCCGCCGACACGTTGTCCGGGTCCGCCTTCAGCACCTTCCGGCAGGCGGCGATGGCGCTCCTGCTGTCCCCGAGCGCGGCAAGGCTGCGGGCCAGGAGGACCATCGCGCCGACGTATCGTTCGCGGTCGGCGTACGTGTTCGGGCATTGCAGGAACCGCTGAATCCACGTGACGGCGGCGGCGTGGTCCCCGATGGCGGCGGAGGTCCGCGCGGCGCCGAGGCACGCGGCCGCCTGCGACGCGGCCGAAAGGTCCAGGAAGTAGAGCTTGCGGAACGAGCGGAGCGCCTCGGCGTGGCGTCCGGTCTCGAGCGACGCCCGCCCGAGGGCGAGATAGGCCTCCGCCGACTCGCCGCACTCGGGGTACACGTCCAGCAGTGCGTTGAGATCGGACCGGGCGCCGGGATGATCGCCGAGCTCGATTCGCGCCAAAGCGCTCCGCAGCAGCGCGCGGGCAGCGGGCGCCTCGCGGGGAAATCGCCGGGCAGTGAGCTGGTACTCGTTGACGGCCTCGACAGGCCGCTCAGCGCACTCCAGCAGCAGGGCGAGGCTGTAATGGGCAGCCGCCAGGCGGGCGTCGTCGTCCACCGTCAGGCACAGGCGCCGCCAGGCGGAGATCGCCTCGTCGCTGAGCAGCGTGCGGCGGGCCTGCAGAGAGTCGATCTGCGTCGGGTCGTGAACGATAATCGCGTCGCCGGTGAATCGCGCTACCAGCCCGACCGACCCGGCGACCACCTCCGCAAGGCGCCGCGCCGTCACGCCGGACACATGCACGCTCACCGGGCGGCCGCGAAGGGCGCTGTCCTTGTGAATCCACTGCAGGTCCATGCCGGACCGCGTGGCACAGGCGGCGAGGATTTCATCCGCCGGGGCGCGCCACGTTCGGGCCGACCACCGCATCGCGCCGTCGGATTCCGTATCGGTGTCGGCCGCGATCTCCAGCAGCGGGCCGTCGACGTCCAGCACGCCTCGATCAAGCACGTCGCTCAACCCGTCGGCCGGGACGCCCGCGAAGGGCGTGAACGCCGCGGCGGGCGGAGCATCCGGAAGGGCGCCGGGCGTCTCGTGGCGGACGGTCGAGCGCGTCAGGGCATGAGCGACCAGGACGTCGCAGTCCCGCTGCGCCGCCTCGCGGGCGTCCTCGTCCAGCGCCGCAATGTCGGCAAGCGTCTGGTAGGCACGCGTCCGCGCCGCCAGCCAGGCGCCGGCGGCCCGGTCCAGTCGGGCCAGCTCGAACGCGGCGGCCGCCCGCACGGCCGGCGAGCGACTGTGGACGACGGCCTCGATGAACGCCCGGGCGGCATCGACCTGACCGATCCCGCGGTAGCACTGCCCGCACCGCAGGTGGAAAAAGTCGCGAAGCCGGTCGGCCTTGCCGTCGGTCTCGGCCAGTCGGGCGAGCTCCTGGTAGACGACGAGGGCCTCGGCATACCGCCCGGCGGCGAAGTCCTCCTCCGCACGACGTCGCGACACCGCGACGAGCTCGGCCGATCCCGAGTCGAGCGGTTCGGGCTCGGTCGGCTGGACGGCGTCGGTCGCCGGCTGGGGTGAGCCGGCGTGATGTGCTTCCGGCACCTGCGGAGCGGTCGGCGGCGCGGGCGTCTGGCGCGGATTCAGCAACAGCATCGCGACGACGGAGACCACCGCGCCGGCTACGCCGCCGAGCACAAGGTGGAGGGCGGAGAGGCGCCCGACCGGGTTCCTGACGGCCGCCTCGCGGCTGGGCAGGTCCAGCGCCTCCAGCACGTCCGAGGCGCGGCGCGGGCCCGTCGCGGGATTCGCCGAAGTGTCGTCTGTCGGATTCCGTTCCTGGCTCATCGTTTCGTGTCCGTTGCGGCGGCATCCTGCCGTCCGCGCGCAGTCGGCGTACAGCAACTCGCTGGATACTGTGCAACGGGCATGCCGAGAGAGCACTGCAGAGGAGAAAACCGCGGAATTGCTTCACGAAGGCGCAATCCGGGGCAAATCGACGCCCGAAAACGTGCCGGCATCGACGCAACCGAGGGGCGCCGGCGTCAGCTTTTTAGGCGCGGCGCTTAGAAAGTGTCTCACCAGGCGACGGCGCCGCGCGTCAGCCGGGCTACTCCGTCACCTCGGCGCTGCGCCTGCGCCGGGACGTGGACTTGCCGCCCGACCGGCGCTTCGATTCGGGAATCCGGATGTCGTAGCGCTTGAGCTTGGCGTGGAGCGTCGCTCGGGTGATTCCCAGCAGCGACGCCGCCCTCGTCCGCTGCCAGTCGGTCTCCTTCAGCGCCCGGAGGATGAACTGCCGCTCGGCCGTCTCGAGCGAGAAGTCCTTCGGGTCGACCTGCTCGCAGGATTCGCCCGTCGGCTGCTCCGCGTGGGGGTCGAAGACGAGGGAGTCCGGCGAGATCTCGCTGCCGCGCTCGATGATCAGCGCCCGCTCGACAACGTTGCGGAGCTCCCGGACGTTGCCCGGCCAGTCGTAGTCCGAAAGCCGCCGAAGGGCTGCGTCGGTGAAGCGGTGAGGGCGATCGGGTCCGGCGAGGGCG
>CAZADC010000345.1:0-4321 GCA_964483755.1 uncultured Planctomycetaceae bacterium
CGAATCAGAGATCACAGCCGTTTGAGGCGGTCGGTGGTCGCCGGCGGGCAGGGCCTGTCTCCCGGCTCTGGTCCGGCCTTTGAGCAGACCGGCCCGCCTCGAACAGTGCGCCAGGCGGGCCGAAGCCCGGCGTTCGGTGCAGCGCAAGCTACTGGTCGCCGGCCGGAGCGGTCTCCTCCGGCACGACGCAGTGGCTGGCGGGGTCGATGATCGTGAACCGGGCGTGGAAGGTCCACTTGCCGCGCATGGACCACGGGCGGTCGGGGTCCTCGTTTTCGATGTTGTACGTGAAGGCGACCATGTACAGCTTGCCGTCGGCGTCCACGTCCAGCGAGTGGACCTCGCAGACGCGCCGGTCGCCCTCGGTGATGATCGGCCCGTGGTCGGTGAACTCGTCCTTCTCGAGATCGTAGCTCGTCAGGTAGGCGATCCCGCCCCACCCCGTCGTCGGCGTGTAGTAGACGGTCCGATCGTGCATGACCAGCGTGCACGCGCCCGGGCGGTTGCCCCACAGCCGCTCGCGCCCGCCCATCTCGCGGATCGTCTCGATCCGGGCCGGCGCCTTGCCGTCCGCCGAAGGCGGATGGAACCGGCAGAGCATCTGGTCGAAGCTGCGGATGATGTAGAAGCACCGGTCCTGCTCGTCCCACCAGTGCAGGTGGAACGCGCTGTTGTTCCACTGGTCGAGGGTGCGGCGGCGGTGCTTCTTCTCCTTGTCGCTGAGCCCTTCCTCGCTCTTCGGCAGCGCGGCCACGTCGCGCGGCAGCGGCATGTCCACCTTGAACGTGGTGATCTCGTCGGTCCGCGGGTCGTAGCACCAGAACGTACCGGGCGGGCGCTTGACGCCGAACACCCGCCCGTCCTCGGTGATCATGTGCGTCAGCCCGCGCGGCCAGATCTCCTTGGGCTTGTTCGGATCGTCGCTGGCCTTCCACCGATCGATCACGTCCTGCCAGGGCACGCCGAGGACGCGCTCTTCGCGGGTGGTCGGGTCGAAGACCGTCAGCTCGCCGGTGCGGTTGGTGTGCCCGTAGAGCAGCTTGCGGTTCGGGTCGTAGCTGACGCACAGCAGCCCGTCGTCGGTGATCGACTTGCCGAGGTTCTCGACGACGCCGGTCTCGCGGTGGATCCGCAGCCAGTACCCGCCCTTGTAGGGATTGCCGCGGATGGCGTGTCCTTCGCACGTTCCGCAAAGGATGTACTCGCCCTCCTGGAACATCTGCGAGTGGATCTTGTCCTGCGGCGGGTTGCCGGAGAGCTTCTCGCCGACCGCCTGCCCGAGGTCGGTGACGTGGTACACCTTGTCCTCGCCGCGCTTGTAGACGAAGAGCTGTCCGGGCAGCTCGTCGGAGTGCGAGCTGACGGCGAACCAGACGTCGCCGTCGCTGTCGACGATGATGCCCTCCCATTGCCCGTCGATGAACGGGAACTCCTGCAGGTCGTGCGAGCGAGCCCGCACGTGCGGCCGGGTCTTCTCCTCGGCCGTGAAGGTCGGGCGGTACTCCTTCGGACGCCAGCGGCGCCAAGAGCCCTCCTGCTTCGGGGCGCTCGCCGCTGCGACGACGGCGGCGGAAGCGGCGAGGACACACAGAACGGCGATCAGACGGGTGCGGGTCATGCGTAAGCTCCTGTAGGTAGGCCCGATTCGCGGGCCTGAAACGTGTCGCTGAAACGCTCATCGGCCGGGCCGTCGTCAACCCGCCGCTTTCGTATTGTGCCCGCTTACCGCCGGGCGATGCAAGGGATTCCCCCGCAGGGCGGACCCACGGACCGGCCCGCCGGGTTCATTCGCCGGCGCGCTGCGCGAAGAGCTTTCCGACCTTGCGCACCGCCTCCTGGAGGGCGAAGACGACGACGTGATCCCCGTCGCGTATCTCCGTGTCGCCGTCGGGGACGATCACCTCGCCGGGGCGCACGACCACGCCGACCAGCGCGCCGCGAGGGAACCGCAGACTGCGCAGCGGCGTGTCCAGCACCTTCGCGCCCGGTCCGGGCGCCAGTTCCAGCGCCTCGGCGCTGATGCCCCGCATCCTCGCCACCGCCTTGATGTCGCCGGCGCGGACGTACTTGAGGATCGCGTTGACGGTCGACTGGCGGGCGCTCACGGCAGCGTCGACGTCCACGGTCATCATCAGCGGGCGATAGAAGGGGCGCTCGATGCGCGCGATCGCCCGCGGCACGCCCAGCCGCTTGGCGTACAGGCAGCTGATGAGGTTCATTTCCTCCTCGTCGCTGACGGCGACGATGGCGTCCATCTGCCCGAGCCCGACGCGCTCGAGCAGGTCCATGTCGTGCCCGGCGCCCTCGATCACCAGCGTGCGGGCGAGCTGCTCGGATGCGTCCTCCGCCGCCTGGCCGCGGGGGTCGACCAACGTCACGCTGAACTCGCCCTCCAGCATCTCGGCGACGTACCGCCCGAGGTCGCTCGCCCCGAGGACCATCACGCGGTCCAGCTCGTCCGGTCCGGGCTTGCGCCCGACCAGCGCCGCCATCCGCTTGATCGTCTCCGGCTGTGCGACGATGAATATCTCGTCGCCCCCCTCGATGCGATCGCTCCCCGACGGAATAATCGCCCGGTCGCCGCGGCGGATGACGACCACCCGGTACCGCAGCTCCTCGTGCACGCCGTGCAGTTCGGCGAGGGTCCGCCCGTGCCAGGGGCTGTCGGTGGGCACCGCCATGCCCGCGGCGATCACCGCCCCGCCCGCGAGCGGGATGACCTGCGTCGTGCCGGGGTTGCGCAGGAGACGGACGATCTCGCGGGCGGCCTCCTCGTCCGGGTTGATGATCTGGTCGATGCCCAGCTCGCCGGCGGGCACGGCCGGGTCGTCGGCCGTGAAGGCCCGGTTGCGTACCCGCGCGACGCTCCGCGGGCAGCCCATCTTGCGGGCGATCATGCAGGACAGGAGGTTCACCTCGTCGGAGTCGCTGACGGCGAGGAAGATGTCTGCATCGCCGGCGTCCGCATCGCGCAGCGCCGCCGGCGTCGAGCCCGTGCCGGCCAGCACGCGGCAGTCGAGCAGGCCCTCGAGCGCCTCGGCGCGTCCGGGGTTCTTCTCGATGACGGTGATGTCGTGCTGCTCGTGGCTGAGGATGTCCGCCAGCGCCTCGCCGACGCCGCCTCCGCCGTTGATCACGACCTTCATTGTCCGCGAACCTCCAGACGTCGGGCGGTCCTTCGCCCCGTCAGCGGTGGAACCACGGGGCGAACAGCAGCAACACGCTAAACACTTCCAGCCGTCCGATCAACATGCACAGCACGAGCACGACCTTCCCGGCCGGCGGGACCCAGGAGTAGGCGCGGACGTCGCCGGGACCGACGTGCCCGAGCCCCGGGCCGATGTTGTTGAGCGTCGCGGCGACGGACGAGACGGCCGTCACGAGCGCTGCATCCGAACCGACCTCCTCGCCCGCCGGATTGATGGCGTCCGGCCAGGCGAGCAGCACACCCGTCATGACCAGCGACGCGACGACGAACACCACCACGTACAGCACGGCGAAGCCCTGGACGGACTGGATCACGCGGTCCTTGACCGCCCGCCCGTTGACCCGCACGGGGATGACCGCCTGGGGATGCAGCGCCCGGCGCATCTCGACGCCGGCCTGCTTGAACAGCAGGAGGATGCGGATGTTCTTCATCCCACCGCCCGTGCTCCCGGCGCACCCGCCGACGAACATCAGCACCAGCAGCGTCAGGCGCGCCACGATCGGCCAGAGGTCGAAGTTCTCCGTCGTGTACCCCGTGGTCGTCGTAATGGACACCACTTGGAACGCGGCCTGGCGGACGCCCTCGGCGATCCCCGTGTGCGACATCAGCAGCGCCGCCGTCAGAACCGTCGCCCCGCCCAGCACGCAGGCGTAGGTCCGGAACTCCGCGTTGCGGAGGTACGCAGCCACCCGCCCGCGCAGGCCCGCGTGGTGCAGCGCGAAGTTCGCACCCGCCAGCACCATGAACACGATGATCACCACGTCCACGTAGGGGCTGTCGAAGTAGCCGATGCTCGCCGAGTGCGTCGAAAACCCGCCCGTCGCCATCGTGCCGAACGTGTGGCACATGGCGTCAAACAGCGTCACGCCGGGGTGGGCCCACAGGAGCACGCACTCGGCCGCGCTGAGCAGCACGTAGATGCCCCACAGCAGCTTGGTCGTCTGGCGGACGCGGGGAACGAGCTTGTCCGCCGTCGGGCCGGGCACCTCCGCGCGGTACATTTGCATCCCGCCGACGCCCAGCAGCGGCAGCAGCGCCAGGCTGAGCACGATGATCCCCATCCCGCCCAGCCAGTGGGTGTGCGGTTTAGCCAGTTATGCGGCTGCGGATAGT
>CAZADC010000346.1:0-4310 GCA_964483755.1 uncultured Planctomycetaceae bacterium
CTACTCCGTCAGCGGCCGTCCGTCGACGCCGTGGGGCACGTTGCGCCCGAGCAGCTTCAGGAGCGTGGGCATGACGTCGACCAGGCGCGCGTGGTCGCGGACCTGGCGGGCCGGGACGCCCGGACCCGCCAGCAGAATCGGCACGTGCATCTCGCCCGGGCGCAACCCGCCGTGGCCGGCGGAGTGAACGTCGCGGAAGTCCCAGCCCGGGGCGGCGAAGAGCACCACGTCACCCGCACGGCGCGCCCGGAAATACGCGAGAATCTGCTCCGGCAGATCGGGGTACCCGCTCCCGGCCGTGGCGCGAAACCACGCGTCCCGCGACGCCGGCTCGCCCGACAGCAACTCCGAGGGGACGACGCCGGCATAGCCCAGCGGGTCGTCGCCGGAGACCAGATGGTAGCTGATCGTCCCCCGCGGCCCGCCGTGGGCGCGGAACTCGACTTCGCCGTCGCGGCGTCGCACGCGCACGCGGTCCGGCCCGGCGGCGTGAGCAACGACGTCCACCTCCTCGCGCGCCGCCAGCATCGCCGGCAGGTTCACGCGCTTTGCGTGGCCGGAGGGCATCCGCGTCGAGGAGCACAGCCGTGCGAGACCGTCCGTCTTTGCGACGGGATACGCGGCCAGATTTGCCGGCGTCGGGCGGCGTGTCCACGGCTCGAAGCCGGTGACGGTCCCCTCGTCGTCAGTCGTCGGTCGGCGCAGGCATATCGCGGCGTAGCGGTCGCCGCTGCCGTAGTAGACGGCCGTGTACTGCCGGTAGTGGGCCAGCCGCTCCTCGAACTTCGATTTCTCCCACAGCCGGGCGTCCGAGAGGTGCAGGCCGAGCTCGTCGCGCAGGTAGTCCGGCAGGACCCAGTGCCGCTCCACGTCCATCATGCCGTGGTCGGTGACGAAGGCGATGACGGTTTCGTCCAGCCGTCCGGCCCGCTCGAGGTCGCCCAGCACGCGCCCGATCTGGTAGTCGGTGTGCCGCATGGCGTCGCGATAGCGCGGGTCGCTCGCGCCGTTCTCGTAGGCGAAGAAGTCCGGCGCCAGCAGGTAGGCGATCGTCACGGCCGGAGCGGCGGCGCGGGCGCGGGCGATCTCGTTGACCAGGTGGAAGCGGAAGAGCGTCAGGCGGTCGACGAATTCGTACCATCCGAAGTAGTAGGGCGGCCCGGCCGACGTCCAGTTCTCGATGAATTTCGTCGTACCCCGGTGCGGCTGGAAGAACACGGAGATCGTCGTGCGGGTCGGGAACTGCTCGTAGACGGTCGGCGCGACGTAGTCGCCGTCGAGCGTATTCTTCTGGGCGATGGTCTCGTAGTTCCGCCAGACGAGCGTGTTGCGGTCGAACCAGTTGATGCCCGTGACGCCGTGATGCCCGGGGAACCGCCCGGTCACGAAGCTGGTGAGGTTGGCGAGCGTCACGGAGGGCACGTCGGCGACGCCGCGCCGGACGTACAGCCCGCGGTCGACGAAGTAGTGTCGAATCGCCGGCAGCTCGCCGGCGTCGAGCATCTCCTCGAAGACCGCCGCGTTGACGCCGTCGACGAAGAACACGATCGCGGCCGGGGTGCGGATCGAGCCTTCGGGCAGGCGGAAGTCCAGCCCGTACGTATCGGACGGGCCGTCCGGTCCGGGCGTGCCGCACCCGGCGACGGCGAGCAGGACGCAGGCGAGGGCGAGCGGGCGGAAGCGCGGCGGATTCGCGGTCATGGGGCGGTTCCTTCGCGAGGTCGGGTTCTGCGGCGTCGGCGGAGCGAGCGCGCGACGAAACTCAGGGCGAACAGCAGTGTCAGCACGAGGACGATCAGCGGGGCCGGGCTCAGGAAGTCCAGCAGCATCGCCAGGACCAGCCCGGCGACAACGCCCGCAACGCCGACGACGGCGCTGAGTACGGCTACCCGCCCGATACGGTCGGACCACTGTCTGGCGGCGGCGCCGGGCAGGATCAGCATGCCGCTGGCGAGGATGACGCCCATCGATCGCATCGCGACCACGATCGCCAGCGCGAGCACCACCAGCAGCGTGTAGTAGATCGGGCCGGTCGGGACGCCGAAGACGGCCGCCGTCTCCTCGTCGAACGCGAAGAAGACGAGCTCCTTGAACATTGCCGCGATCCACGCGACGGAGACGACCGCCAGCCCCCAGACGATGACCACCTCCGCGCGGTTCATGAACAGGATGTTCCCGAACAGCACGTGGTGAAAGCTCGGGGCGTACCCGACCTCGCCGCGGGTGAGCTCGCCGGAGGCGATCAGGCGCTCGAGCATCTCCGCACGGACGTCCATGAGCACGACGCCCAGCGCCATCGCGGCGACCAGGCAGATGCCGATCGACGCATCGGCCGAGAGCTTGCCCCGGCGCGACAGGGAGCCGATCGCCAGCGCCGTGGCGACGCAGAACACGGCGATGATCCCGTCCCGCGCGACGACGGGCCAGGCATACTGCCCCGCCCCGCCGGCGGCGACGCGAAGCGCCGGCACGAACAGCGCGCCCAGCAGGGCCGCGCCGACGCCACCGAAGGCCGCGTGGGCGATGCCCTGCCCGATGAAGCTCATCCGCTTGAGCACCACGAACACGCTCAGCACGCTGGTCAGCAGGGCGATGCCGACCCCGCCGAGAAGCGCCGTCTGGTAGAACTCGTTCGCCCAGAAGCGCTCCCACAGTCCCGCCTCCGCGAGCCCGGCCATCACGGCACGTCCTTTCGCGGGTCCTGGACGATGGCGTCCGGCGTCGCCCTGTGCGCGTGCCGCGCGGGGAACAGCCCGGTCAGGTCGCAGCGGAACACGTCGCTGAGCATCTCGGCCGTCAGCTTCTCGGGCGCGTCGTGGAAGTGCAGCGTGCGGTTGAGGCAGGCGATGCGCTCGCACTCGGGCAGGACCGTCCGCAGGTCGTGCGAGACGATGACCAGCGTGATCGCGAAGCGCTTCTTGATGCGCTCCATCAGGCGGTTGAATACGTCCACGCCGGCCTGGTCGACGCCGACGGTGGGCTCGTCCAGCAGCAGCATCGCCGGGCGCGGCGCGAGCGCGCGCGCGATGATCGCCCGCTGCTGCTGCCCGCCCGACACCGATCCGATCGGCCGGTCCGCCAGGTCGGTGATGTCCAGGACGTCCATGATCTCGCCGGCGTAGTCCAGGTCCTCCCGCCGGTGGCGGCGGAGCAGGCCCGTCTTGCCGACCAGTCCCATCCGCACGACCTGTGCGACGCTGACGGGGAAGTCCCACATCATCTTCGCCCGCTGCGGCACCCAGCTCACGACGTCGCCGCGATGGCGCGTCTGGACGGGACTCAGCCCGTCGATCAGGACGCGCCCCGCATAACCGGTCAGCAGCCCGAGGACCACTTTCAGCAGTGTGGTCTTGCCCGCCCCGTTGGGCCCGACCACCGCGAGCGTCGTTCCCCTGCTGACGTGGAGATTCACGTCGCGCAGCGCCTCGGTCCCGTCGTCGTAGCGGTAGGAGAGTCCCTGGATGCAGAGAATCTCGTCGCCGACGTGCTCCGGCCCGACGTAGCCCGCGTGATGTTCGGCGGCTGTGGTCATGTCCGGCGTCGGCGTCTACTCGCCGGCGCGGTCCTGCGGATAGATGATGATCCGGTCGTGCACGAGGAGAACGAGATCGGCGAGTCCGTCGCCGGTCACATCCGCGACGACGACGCAGCGCGGCTCGCCGGCCCCGCGGCCGGGACCGGTCTCGTAGGGATTGCGCTCCATCTGGCGCGGCTGTTCGAATACTTTGAACCGGGTCGCGGAGACCAGCTCGCCGTCGGTGCTGAAGGTGCAGATCTCCACGTGGTGGCGGTTCTGGTCGATCAGGACGAGGTCCGGTACGCCGTCGTCGTTGACGTCCCCGCAGGCGAGGGCGCCGAAGCGGGCCTCTTCCATCTCCGTCTCGAAGCTGGCGTACTTTGACAGCATCCGGGTGTCGGCGGCCGTCGGGATGCGGATGAACTTGTGCGCCCCGCAGACAGCCACGCTGGCGGCCGCGCCGCCGCCGAAGTCGCCGACCAGGATCTTCTGCGCCGACATCGATCCGACGTCGACCTCGCTTTCCACGCCGTAGGTGCCGTCAACCCGCGCGGCCAGGATCACCAGCTTCCCGCGTGCGGCGTCGTAGGCGAGGATCGCCTGTCCGTCGACCCCCTCGATCCGACCCGCCGCCGCGACGGTCAGGTTGCTCCGCTTGTCGGGCGCCTGGTACTGGTCGAGCACGGTCCATCCGTCGTCGGCGTCGAACACGAGCGAGCGCGCGAAGTTGCGCTGGGCGATCAGCACGGCCGTCTTGCCGTCCTCGGCGAGCGGGGCGAAGGAGACCGCTTCG
>CAZADC010000347.1:0-4288 GCA_964483755.1 uncultured Planctomycetaceae bacterium
ATGACGTCCATCATCTCCGAGCCGCGGAGGCTCTTGGCGGACTGCTCGCCGAGGACCCACTTGACGGCGTCGACGATGTTGCTCTTGCCGCACCCGTTGGGCCCGACGACGCAGCTGATCCCGTCGTCGAAGTCGAACTCGGTGCGATCGGCGAAGCTCTTGAACCCCGAGAGGATGAGTTTGCTGAGTTTCATCGCTTGGCGTCTTCCTTAACGCGTGTTGTCGCGGCGTCCGTGTCGCGGGCGCTACTGCGGCGTGTCGGGTCGACCCACCGTCGCGGCGCCTTCGTAAATCTTCCGAACTCCGGGCCTGTCCTGCAAGACGAATCTCGCCGGGATGTCCCCCTCCTTGCACATCCCGTGCAGCACGCCGACGAGCTGGGAGTAGGTCAGCCCGAGCCCCTTGATCTTTCCGTCCGGCTCCCGCTGCGGCGTCGAGCCCAGCGTCTCGACCAGTGCGGCGACCCGCGGATCGACGCGGAACTCGTCGCTGAACCGTCCGGTCCGCGGCACCTTCCGGAAGACGAGCATCTTCTCGTCGCTCGCCCGAAGGCTCGCCACGACCAGCTCGTCCGGGGCGCTGTAGAACATCGGGCGGAGCACCGGCATGCCCCGCCCGAACAGGACGATCCGCGGGGTCATGCTCTGCCTGACGTAGATCACGTAGTTGGCCGACGTACGGACGAGGTGGAGCTGTGTCTCGTCCGACAGCGCCACGCGCTCCACACGGGACGTGTCCCCGAGGGCGACCAGCGACTCGTACGCCTTGAGGCGCACCAGCTCGTTGTCGTCGTCCAGCAGGTCGTGCAGCGCCGAGACGGCCGGAACGTACCGGTCGTGCCGCCCGAGCTCCTCGATCGCCGGAATCTGCAGCGGGGACTTGGCGCTGCGGGCGAACCGGGCGGCTATCTCGACCGCGGCGCTGTCGCCGAGACGCATGCCCGTGCGGGCGGCGTAATAGGCGACGTACTGATTCCGAGACGAGTAGAACGTCCGGAGCGTCGGAACCACCTGCCGCCCCATCGACTCCCACACGAGCGCGAGCTGTTCGTAGTCGGCGGACGGCATCTCCATCGCCTCGGCGACGCGGCGCGCCTCGGCCTCCCATCCGCCCGGACGCCCGCCGACGGGCAGATGCATCACCAGGTCCAGGAAGTGGCGGTAGTCGCCACGCCAGGCATCGGGGATGGTCAGCGTGATGACCGAGGCGTCCTTGGCGTCGGCGACCTTCTCTCTGCTGCGGAACCGGTCGTTGATGGCCTTCTGGATGCGGTCGGCGCGCTGATAGTCGGGACGGCGGAGCTGGAGCAGCAGCGGGCGGGCCTGGCGGACGGTTCCCCCGCCGAGGATGCGCCCGACGCGAAGTCTGACCGCGTCGGCGTCCGCCTCGGCGAAGGGGTTGACGAACACCTCTCCGGCGGCCTTGGCCCAGATGTCGAGCTGGGCGTCGGGATCCGTCAGCGGCCCGCGGGAAATGACCAGGTCCGAGGGCATGAGGATGCCCCCGTCGAGGCTCACCGTCTGCGATCGCGGGAGCGTGCGGACATAGACGTCGAACTTCGTGCCCTTCGGGGCGCCCGGCGGAATCATGGCGTACAGCTCGACGGCGCTGGTGTCCGGATCGCGGAGGAACCGCTCGGGGGTGAGCTCCTGCGTGCCCCGCCGCCACCAGCCGAGCTCCTGCTTGGCGAGGTACTTCAACAGGTACGCCCGGAGGCGCGGGGGAATCTCGTCGGAGCCCTTGGCGCCGAGCCCGACGACCACGCCGAATCCGCGGACCGGCAGGTCGCCCCCGCCGGTCAGCAGCGCGTATTCGCCGACCGTTCCCGCCACGTGGGCGGGCGTGAGGTCGTCTGCGGCGTCGGACGATTCGTCCGCCTTGCGCCCCCAGCTCAAACCTTCGCAGGAAACGAGCGCAAAGGCCAACGCGCACAGCATCGCAATCGAGATCGCTCTCGTGAGCATAGGCTGTCTTACTCCAAAGTTATCGGACCTTACGTCGCGCGGGCTTGAGGACATTGCCCGTACGGTCCGGTCCCCTCCATGGATTCCCCGCCGCCGGGAGCAAGGCGTCCCGACGCCAATTCCACTGCCCGCGCCCGCGTCGGTCGCGTCACGGCGACATATTGATCGGCGGCGGCGTGATGTATCCTTCCGGCATCGGAGCGGCCGTCTCCTCCGCACCGGCGGCGGTCCGCCCGGCCGCGCCCGACGGCGCCCGGCTGGCGATGCGCTCGCGGTCGGCGGCGGTCAGCTCGGGGACGATCAGCGTCTGACCGACCTGGAGGCGCTGCGGATCGACGCCCGGATTCGCCTCGGCGACGGCCGGCCAGTACGCCCCGTTTCCGTAGGCGTTCTTGGCGACGGCCCAGAAACCGGCGTCGCCCGCCTGGACGGTATAGGTCGTCTCGCCCGCGCGCGGCTGGCGCCGGGGCGCCGTTCGGCCGCCCGCGACGGAGGGTGTTTCCTCCGTCCGTTCGGGCACGACGAGCACCTGCCCGGCGCGGAGCTTCGAGCTGTCGAGGTCGGGGTTCGCCTCGGCCAGCAGCGGCCAGTACTTGCCGTTGCCGTACACCTTCGCGGCGATGCCCCAGAAACCGGCGTCGCCCTCCTGTACGGTGTAGGTCTCCTCGCCGCCGAAGGTTCTCGGCGTGCGCCGCTCGGGGGTCGTCCGCTCGGGCAGCGGCGGAATCGTCAGGGTCTGTCCCGCCCGCAGCGAAGAGCTGTCGGCGTCGGGATTCGCCTCGGCGATGAGCGGCCAGTGCTTCCCGTTGCCGTAGACGTTTTCGGACACGGCCCAGAAGCCGGCGTCGCCTTCCTTGACGGTGTAGGTCCGCGGCGTCGGGGTCCGACGGGGAATAAGGGGCTCGATTGGCCGCTCCCGCTCGCCGGGCTCGCGCTCGCGGCGCGCGTAGGGAGACTCCGACCGCGGCTCGGACGGCCTATCCTCGGGCGGAACGATCGGCGTGATGGAGAACGGGCGCTCGCGATCCGGCTCGGTGTCGACTTCAGGCTCCACCGGCCCGTCCGGGACGGCGGAGGTCTCACGCTCGAAGCGCGGAACCAGCGGTTCGTCGTCCTCCTCCGGCTCGTCGATGAGCGGGTCATCCTCGCCGAAGCGCGGCACGATCACCTCGGTCCCGCCGTCGGACGGCCCTTCCTCGGGCGCGCCGAAGCGCTCGTCCCGATCGTCGCGCCGCACCAGCTGGTCGCCCTCGCCCTCCTCCGGCGGAGCGCCGGTGGAGAAGACGAAGAAATAGAGCACGGCGAGCACGGCCAGAAAGAGCCCGACCGCGATCCCGATCTTCACGTCAGTGCGCATGGGTCCGCTCCTCACGTGTCCCAGAGAACCTGATGGATGTACTCATTATTTGTCCCGCCGCCGGCGATAGCAAAGGATTTCTCCGCCCGACGCATATCCCGAGGGAGAGCGGACGGCCGTCCGCCCGTTCGTCAGCCCTGTCCCGTCGCAATGCGCCGGGTGTCACGGGCGATCATCAGCTCCTCGTTGGTGGGTACGACCCACACGGGCGGAGTGCTGCCCTCGGCCGTCAGGGGACCGGCCTTGCCGCCGACGGTTTCCCTGTTGCGGTCCTCGTCGAGCGTGACGCCCAGGCGGGCAAGCCCCTCGCAGATGCCCCGGCGGACCGGCACCGAGTTCTCCCCGATCCCTCCGGTCAGCGCCACGGCGTGCAGCTCCGGGAGGATCGCGTGATAGGCGCCGATGTACTTGATGATCCGGTAGACGAACATCTCGACGGCAAGCCGGGCGCCCTCGTCGCCCTCGTCGGCGGCGGCGAGCAGGTCGCGCATGTCGTTGCTGCACCCGCTGACGCCCAGCAGCCCGGACTCCTTGTTCAGCACGCGGTCCACTCCCTCGGCATCCATGCCGTGGGAGACCATGTACAGCGGAATTGCCGGGTCGATGTCGCCGCATCGCGTGCCCATGACCAGCCCCTCCAGCGGCGTCATGCCCATGGAGTGGTCGACCGCCTTGCCCCCCGCCACCGCCGTCATCGAGCATCCGTTGCCCAGGTGCACGGTGATGAGATTGACCTCGGCCGCATCCACGCCGAGCAGCTCGGCCGCGTGGAGCGTGACGTAGCGGTGGCTCGTCCCGTGGAAGCCGTACTTGCGGACGTGGTAGTCGCGATACCAGGACTGCGGCACGGCGTAGTGATAGGCCCGCGGCGGGAGCGTCGCCAGGAAGGCCGTGTCGAAGACCGCCACGTGGGGCACGTCCGGCATGGCCTCGCGGGCGGCGCGGATTCCGGCGAGATTCGGCGGGT
>CAZADC010000348.1:0-4268 GCA_964483755.1 uncultured Planctomycetaceae bacterium
TCAACGATCACGAGCCGATCGAGGCTTCTGCTGCCCAACAGGAAGACCAGGTCAGGCCGCTCGTCAAGCTCTTCGGCGTCTTCCGGCGCGTAACCCCCAATCCCGAGTTGCTTTGCCAAGCGGGAGAACATCGCGCCGAAAGTCCTGTCTGCCGTGAGGAACTGAGTGTATGTCGGATCGATGAGCCAAGGGCTCTTTTCCATCATGTCTTGAATCTTGCCTTCGTTCTGGCTTGCCCTGAAATCCTGGTCCTTGACAATGCATTGGAGCGCGCCGATCGCCTTGATCCTCGCCCTCGCATAGCTAATGAACTGATCGAACTCATCCGCCGTCAGGCGTGCCACCTGCGTTGCCAGCCTGCCAAGGTCGGGTAGCGATTGCTCTGCCAGCTCAGAAATCGCGGTCAGGATGTTGCCGTGACTGATTCCTCGGAGAAAGACCGGGAGCTTCTCTCTGTAGGCGGGGTCCTCCACGCCTCGCTTGCATGCCTTCTTAAGGATAACGCCCATCTGCAGAGCAGTCCGTTCATCTCGCCCGGAGAAGCCGAAGTCCCTGATCGTTTCTTGGGTAAACGGGTCGTTCTTCACGATTCCGGGGGCTACAGTATCCCGTTCGTTCTGGCAAGCCCTACACGCTCTACTGATCTCCTTGCTGAGGAACTCATACACCGGTTCCAGCAACGGCGAGTCCCAGCGCAGGGAATCACGGTCCGTAGAGGTGTAATCGATCGCCTCGTCATCAATGAAGTCGGCGTTGACAACTCCGTCGAGATAATCGGTCATCCGGAAACCGTGCATGTTCGTGTCGGCATCAAGGAGAGAGGGTGAGGCGGCCAGTCGCTTGTGAGCGTACACCCGGACTCCTCGACGAGCCGCGGGCAATGCCTGGCCCTCCTCGGTGAAACGAAGCCGGTAGCCGAAGGTCACCTCGCCCCCCCCCTCGCGCGGCAAGGTCTTCTCTACGAACTCGTCGGAAGGTCGGTCCGGCTCCGGCCATGCAAAGGCATGGTCCAACTGCAGGGGTTGCACCTGCTCGTCGTTGAGCCTGATGGCGAACTCGCCAGGATCGATGAACTGGAAATGCTCAGCAATCGCATTCTCCATCGTCTGGATTCGGCTCTTGAGCGGCTCATACAAGAGCCGCGAGAGGGTGACGCGGGTGCCCTTTTCGTCGAATCCGCCGCCATCGGGCAACCTTTCGTCCCGTATTCGGACCTCATCTACAACACGCGCCGCGACCAGTTCGTCGTAATCCAGCACGATCCGCGTGGCGTGTCCCTCGCCTTCCTTTCGAGTCACAACCTCAATCTGCTTCGCCACGCCGAAGCCTGCCAGCTTCCCCAAGCCCTTCCGCCCCATAAGCAGCCGTCCATTGGGGGTTGTCTGCTCGAAATCAGGCTCTTCCTTGCGCCGCCTACGCCCAGCAACCAGGAACTTCCTTTCGAGATCCTGGCGTGACATGCCGCAACCCTTGTCCTCTACGACGATGGTCAGCGACTCCGGAAGTGTGCGCTCAGCCAATGACAGCGTTGCATTGTCAGTTCCCTCATTTTCGGTCTTCTCAAGCTCGTACTCCTGTCGGACGATTCTTCGAGCCTGCTTTATGGCTTCTCGATCGAGGCTGATGTCGACGGATGGAGAATCGGCATCGTAGGCATTGGCAACGTATTCCACGAGGACGCGCGGCAGGTCGGTGTACAGATTGAAGCCCAGATCCTCGACTATATGCGGCGCCACCTTGAATTTCAGCGGTTCGTTGGCCATGATTGGCTCCTCATTTGAAGTGCCCCGCGGGTGTGGACAGTGAATCCCGTAGGGAGCGATCGTACGAAGCGGCAAGTCACGCTGCAAGCAATTCTGCGGGAAGTCCGATGTCCGACGTGTTCACAGCCGAGAAGCGGCGCTCGATCATGCAGGCCGTACGCCGCCGGGGCACAAAACCCGAACAGGAGTTGGCGGCCGCGCTCAACGATCTGGGCTTTGACTTTCGGCAGAACGTCGAGGATCTGCCGGGCGAGCCCGACATTCTGTTCGTCGATCCCAAGCTGGCGGTCTTCGTCCATGGTTGCTTCTGGCACGGCCACGAGGCATGCCGCAAAGGGCGCTCCCGGCCCAAGACTCGGCCAGCCTATTGGGAAGCCAAGATCAAGCGGAATCGCCGCAGAGACCGCCGTGTCGCCAGGCGACTGCGGGCGGCAGGATACGGCGTCTATACTGTCTGGGCGTGCGAACTTCGCCGCCACGGGATCCCCGCCCGACTGCTTAGTCGTCTCCGCAGGTCGGCAGGCCAGACCGATTCTGCGGCGGAGGACCGGCACGGCCGGGCCAATCGAGCCGCGAGAGACGACTGATCGACTGACCGCGCAGAGGACGCTGGCCCTTGCCCGGCTTGCCCGGTCGGGACCCCGCGACCGTTCCTCCGTACATACGGAGGAGCGGCCCCGGCAAGCTGTGTAAGTCCTTTGTTTTCGTGGAACCGATCGCCGGTCCCGAGGACGGCCCGGCGTTGACATAAACGACGTTTTTGCAGGACTTTCCGCCCGCTCTACGGAGCATTCGGTCCAAAATGGCATGCAGCAGGTCCGGGGTTCGAGTCCCCTCGGCTCCATTCCGCGTGGCTCGCCGGGCGCGGAGTTCTGCCCGTCTGGCTGCCCTCACGTGTCCGGACGATCCCGAGCCGCAGTCTTGTGCAGGAGACCGATCTTCTGGTCCGGGCGCGGGATGGGGCCCCTACGTCCCGGCGCCGGCGACCGTCATCCGGATATCCTCGCTTGCGGTGCGCGGCTCCTCGCATCACCCCGGCGGCCGACGCCTCGGACTTGCCATGCCGCTCAGGCCGTCATAGCATCACGACTGCGCCGCGGAACACGAACTTGCGAAAGGACCACATTGTGACCGCCGACAGCACCCCGTCCGCAGGCACGCTCGCCGTTCGCCAGTACCTTCTCACGCCCGCCATGGGCAAGCGTCTGATCGCCCGCGCGGTCGTCCGGCTTCCCGCCGTGCGGGCGGTGCTCAGGAAGGGCCGGCTCGTCGTGATCGCCGGGAGCACGAACGGATACGTCGCCGAGGAGATTCTCAAATCGGTCGAACAGGTGGAGGGGTTCGATCGCAAGGGCTTCCGCCGCGGCATGGTCACGCCGCCGGGCTTCAAGGCGCCCGACGGGAGCGAGTTCGCCGGCGACGTGGTGCTGGTCGACGGGGCCTGGGAGCGGGGCAAGACGGTCTTCGACGTGGCGGATGACCTCCAGACCGGGGACGTGGTGCTCAAGGGCGCGAACGCCGTGGACCTGCGAACCGGGAACGTCGCGGTTTACATCGGACATCCGCAGGGCGGAACCATTCTCGCCGCCCTCGCTGCCGTCGTCGGGCGGCGGGTCCAGCTCGTCGCCCCGGTCGGCCTGGAGAAGCGCGTCTGCGGCGACCTGGGCGAGATCGCCTCGATGCTCAACGCCGCGAACGCGGGCGGCCCGAGGATGCTCCCCCTGCCCGGGCCGGCATTCACCGAGCTCGACGCGATCGCGCTGCTCACCGGCGCGCAAGCCACGCTCGTCGCCGGCGGCGGAATCTACGGGGCCGAGGGCTGCGTCTACGTCGCCGTCCGCGGGACCGCCGAGCAGATCGAGGCCGTCGGGGCACTGGTCGCCGGCCTCCGCGACGAACCGCCGTGCGAGGTGTGAGCCGCCGCGACCCTCAGGGACGACGGCGACGGCGGCCTCCGTCCGCTGTAACCGCATTCACCAGAAGCGCCACCGAGGGCTCGGGAACTGTCCGAAGGTTCGGGATATCCTTCGATCCCGCTCGGACGTCTCCGATCCCGTCGACCCCAGCACGTGGACCCGAATCCGCGGAGCCTGCCCGTGCACGGCGCGGGACTTCTGTGCGTCCTGAGCGACTTCCCTCGCGGGCGGTCTCCTCCCCGCAGCCGTCTGGAAACGCCCAAGGCGTTTCGCTAGACTGGGCCCGATGGCGACCGCTTTCCGACGACATGACGGCCGCCGGGCCGACGAACTCCGCCCGGTGACGATCACCCCCGACTTCGTTCGGGCCGCCGACGGCTCGTGCCTGATCGAGATGGGCGGGACGCGCGTCATCTGCACCGCGAGCTTTGCAGAAGGCGTACCCGGCTGGCGGAAAGGCGGCGGCGCGGGCTGGGTGACGGCCGAGTACGGAATGCTTCCCGCGAGCACCGGGCGGCGCAAGAAGCGTCCCGTCGGCAAGCCCGACAGCCGGGCGACCGAGATTCAGCGCCTGATCGGGCGCGTGATG
>CAZADC010000349.1:0-4016 GCA_964483755.1 uncultured Planctomycetaceae bacterium
TGGGCACACAAATCATGGATGAAGACCACGAGACCGTCCTCGCCGACCTGACCGGGGGCGTGCTGTTCCTGGCGGCCGCGGCGTGGTTCGTGCGGAAGTACCGCGCCACCCGCGGCGATCGGCCTTACGTCCTCGCCTGCATTACGGTCCTGATGGGCGTCAGCGAGCTGTCGTCGCTGGACGCCGCCGCCTGGAGCGGCGTGTGGTGGACCGATCGGATCATCCATTGCGCGGGGTTCGCGCTCGCGCTGGGCTTCGTCGTGAGACAGTACGGGCGGCTCGTCAGCAAGCTCAGTCATGCGCTCGTTCAGCAGCGCTCCATCCGGGAGCTGCTGCACGACCGGGAGGAGCGCCTGCGGATCACGCTCGGAAGCATCGGCGACGGCGTGCTGGCGGTGGACGCGGACGGACGCATCACGGAGATCAACGAAGCCGCCGTCGAGCTGACGGGCTGGCCGGCGGATGACGCCGGGGGCAAGCCGCTGGACGACGTGTTCCGCATCATCGACGAGGAGTCGCGCGAGCCGGCGTTCAATCCGGTAAAGGCCGCCATGGAAACGGGCGAGGTGCAGGAGCTCGGCAATCACACGCTGCTCATCCGGCGCGACGGGCGAGAGCTCAACATCGCCGACAGCGCCGCGCCGATCCGCGACGACGCCGGAACGATGGTCGGCGCGGTGGTGGTCTTCCGCGACGTCACCGAGCAGCACCATCATCGGCGCGAGCGGGAGAAGCTGCTGACCGACCTGACCGAGCGGGTCAAGGAACTGCAGTGCCTCTACAAGCTGGGCAAGCGGGTGGAGACTCCGGACATCACGCTGGAGGAGATCTTCCAGCAGACGGCCGAGTCGCTGCCCGAGGCGTGGCGGTATCCTGACATCACGGCCGCGCGGATCGTATTCGACGGGCGGGAATACAAGACCGGGAACTTCAGGGAGACCGACTGGGTGCAGTCGGCCGACGTGGTCGTCCCTGGCCACGCCGACGGCAGGATCGACGTTGCCTATCTCGAACCCCGCCCCGACGCGGACGAGGGACCGTTCCTCTCCGAGGAGCGCAATCTGCTGGACATGCTCGCCGAGCGGCTCGGGCGGATCACGCAGCGGATGCTGGTCAGCGCCGAGCTGCGGCGGTCGGAGCAGAAGTTCCGCGAGCTGTTCGACAACATGGCCGACGCGCTGTTCATCGCCGACATGGACGGGCGATTCCTGGCCGTCAACCGCGTTGCGTGCGAACGCCTCGGGTACGCCCGCCAGGAGCTGACAGGCATGCTGATCACTGACGTGGACTCCGAACCTTTCGGCCAGCGTGTAGCGGATCTTATCGCCGAGGTCCGCGAACACGGCAGCGCCGTGTTCGAGACGGCCCACGTCACGCGGGACGGTCGCGTGATTCCGACGGAGGTTTCGACGCGCCTGATCGACTACGAGGGCAGCCCCGCGACGTTCAGCGTCGCCCGCGACATCAGCCGGCGCAAACGCGCCGAGTGCAAGCTTCGGGAGAACCGCCGTTATCTGCAGGGCGTCTTCGACACCGTGTCGGCCGGCCTGCTGGTGATCGACCCCGACGACCGCAAGATCCTCGACGCCAATCCCTACGCGGCCGAGCGACTGGGCTACAGCCGGGAGCAACTCGTGGGAGCGGCCTGCAACGGGTCGATCTGCGAGGATGCCGACGAGAGGCGCCCGGCCTGCGAGGGCCTTGAGTCGACGGAGGAGGAGGCGGTCATGCGGACCGCCGAGGGCAAGGAGATGCCCGTCCTGCGCCGGGTGACGACGCTCACCATCGACGGGCGCGAGTGCCTGCTGGACTGCTTCGTCGACCTGACCGATCTCAAGGCGGCCGAGGAGAACTGGGAGCACGAGGCCGCCCGCCTGTCGGCCGTGATTTCGGGCATGGACGAGGGCGTCGTATTCGCGGACGCCCGCGGCGTCGTCACCGACGTGAACGAGTACTTCTGCGACCTGATGCGGGTCCGCAGGGATGACGTCGTCGGGCGGGAGCTGCGGGAGGTGCATTCGCCTGAGGCGACCGCACGGCTGGAGCGGCTGGTCGAGGAGTTCCGTGCCGATCCGTCGAGGCCGGGCGTCGTGGAGCAGCGTGCGCTGGGGGACCGCGAGATGCTCTTTCGCGTCCAGCCGGTCAACCGCGACGGGCGGTACGACGGGGTGGTCCTGAACCTCGTGGACGTGACGGAGCTCGTCGAGGCCCGCCGCGCCGCCGAAGCGGCCAGTCGCGCCAAGAGCGCGTTCCTGGCCAACATGAGCCACGAGATCCGCACGCCGCTGACGTCGATCCTGGGCTATGCCGACCTGCTGCCGCAGGCGGGATCGGACAACAGCGAGCATCGCGAGTATCTCGACGCCCTGAAGCGCAACGGGCGCCACCTGCTCATGCTCATCAACGACATACTCGACGTCTCGAAGATGGAAGCGGGCAAGCTCGAGTTGAAGGACGAGCCGTTCCGTCCGCCCGCCCTGATCGCCGACGTGGCGAGTATGATGCGCGTCCGCGCGGAGACGAGCGGGCTGTCGCTGGACGTCGAGTACGCCGGCGCCCTGCCGGAATCGATCCGCGGCGACGAGACCCGCGTCCGCCAGATGCTCGTCAACCTCGTCGGCAACGCGATCAAGTTCACCGAAGAGGGCGGCGTGCGGATCCGCGTGTTGTGGAAGGACGCCGATGACGACGACCGTCCGCGTCTCCGCGTGGAGGTGGCGGACACCGGCCCGGGCATCGAGCCGGATACGCTGGAGCGTCTGACCGAACCGTTCGTCCAGGGCGACCGGTCGCATTCGCGGAAGCACGGGGGCACCGGGCTGGGGCTGTCGATCTGTCGCGGGCTGTGCGACCTGATGGGCGGCGAGTTCATCGCCGAGTCCGTCCCGGGCGAGGGCAGCACGTTCGGCTTCGAGGTGGCGGCGGACATCGAGCAGGGCGCCCGCATGCTCGCCGACCCGGCAGAGGCGGTCGGCGGGGAAACGTCGGCGCGCGAACGCGACGACGTGGCCGACGACGCGCTCGAGGGCGTCCGCATCCTCCTCGCCGAGGACGGCCCGGACAACCGCCGCCTGATCGGGACGATCCTCGAAAAGGCCGGCGCCCGCGTGCAGTACGCCGTCAACGGTCTGGAGGCGCTGGACAAGGCGGACGCGGACGCCCACGACGTGATCCTCATGGACATGCAGATGCCGGAGATGGACGGATACGCGGCCGCGCGGAAGCTGCGGGAAGACGGTTTCGAGCTGCCGATCATCGCCCTGACCGCCCACGCGCTGACGGGCGACCGGGAGAGCTGCCTCGACGCGGGGTGTTCGGACTACCTGCCCAAGCCCATCGACCGGGCCGCGACAATCGCGACGGTCGCCCGCTGGGCAAAGCCTGATGGCGACGGAGGGGAAGGCGAGGACGCCGACTTCACCAACGAGGCGGGACGCGAGGCGCCCATCCTCTCGGAGTATGGCGACGACCCGGACATTGCGGAGCTGCTGGACGCCTTCGTGGACGGGCTGGACGGCAAGCTCCGGCAGATGCGCCGCGCCAGGGAGAACGGCGACTTCACCACCCTCCGGCGGCTGGCTCATCATCTGAAAGGGGCGGGGGGAAGCTACGGATACCCGATGCTCAGCGATGCTGCGGCGCGACTGGAGCAGGCGGCGGACGACGAGGACGTCGAGGCGTGCGGGGTGCACCTGAACGAGACGGCCCGGCTGTGCGGGCGCGTGGCGCGGGCGCGCGGCTGGGAGCTGCAGGAGGTTTCCCCCGGTGAAGATTCTGATCGTTGACGACAATCCCGAAGTGGTCGCCCTCGCGCGGGTCCGTCTGAAGCGCGACGGGCTGGAGGTGCTCAGCGCCGGTGACGGCGCGGGCGGTATGGAGACGGCCCGGTCCGAGAGGCCGGACCTCGTTCTCCTGGACGTGGACCTGCCGGACTCGTGCGGGTTCGACATCTGCCGCGAGTTCAAGGCCGACGAGGATCTGGCGATGACGCCGGTGATCTTCCTTACCGGGTCCGG
>CAZADC010000349.1:4026-4254 GCA_964483755.1 uncultured Planctomycetaceae bacterium
GGACAAGGTGAGGGGGCTCGATCTCGGTGCGGTGGACTACATCGCCAAGCCGTTCGATTCCGTCGAGCTGCAGGCCCGCGTGCGTGCGGCGCTGCGGACCAAGCGGATGCAGGATCTGCTGGCGAAGTACGCGCGGATCGACGCGCTCACGGAGCTGTGGAACCGGCGGGTTCTGACCGATCGCCTGACGGAGGAATGGGAGCGGATCCGACGCGCCGGGGGAGGGGC
>CAZADC010000350.1:0-4253 GCA_964483755.1 uncultured Planctomycetaceae bacterium
CAGCGAGTATGTGCCGTGGTACCGCAAGCGACCCGACGAGATTCCCGGATGGATCGATCTGCGGACCTGGATTCACGGCGAGACGGGCGGATACCTGCGCGTCTGCACGGAAGGACGGAACTGGTTCAAGACCGACTTCCCCAACTGGCTCAAGGCGGAGGACAAGCCGATCACGCCCGAAAACCGCGGGCATGAGCACGGCAGCTACATCATCGAGGGTCTCGAGACCGGGCGCGTCTACCGCGGGCACTTCAACGTCGTCAACGACGGGTGCATCACGAACCTGGACGACGACGCCATCGTCGAGGCGCCCGGATACGTCGACCGCAACGGCGTCGGCATCCCGCAGGTCGGCGATCTCCCGCTCGGGTGTGCGGCCGTGTGTTCGGCGTCGATCAACGTCCAGCGCCTCAGCGTGGAGGCGGCGGTCTGGGGCGACATGGACCTGCTCAAGCAGGCGATGATGATGGACCCGCTGACGGGCGCTGTTCTGGACCCGGTCGAGATCGACCAGATGACCGACGAAATGCTCGTCGAGCAGGCGAAGTGGCTGCCGCAGTATGCCGAGGAGGTCCCGCTGGCGAAGAAACGCCTCACCGGCGCCAAGCGGAAGAAACAGTACCGCGGCACGTGGGACTGGGAGGGCGCCGCCCGCCTGCACACCAAGACCGTCACGGAGATGAAGAAGGACCGTGCCAAGGCGCGGCGCAACGCGGCGGCGTCGGACAAGGCGGCCGACGATCGCGAGAAGGAAGTCAAGTCGGCCTCGGGAAAGAAGTCGAAGAAGCGGTCGCGCAGGAAGGCGCGCAAGTCGCGGGCGAAAAAGAAGTAGTCGCGTCCTCGCATGCGCGGGCATTGTCCCCGCCTGACACATCGCCGATTGTCATGTGCCGTCGGCGGGAGTAGAATCACGGGCGTCATGCACGACCTGATCGCACGCCTGGAGAGCTTCGCCTCGCCGCGCATCGCGCTGGTGGGCGACTTCATGCTCGACCGGTACGTCTACGGGAACGTCGAGCGGATCAACCCCGAGGCGCCGGTGCCGGTCCTCCAGACCGTGCGGCGGGACGTTCGCGTGGGCGGCTCGGGGAACGTCGCGGTCGCCGCCATCGCGCTGGGGGCGAAGGTTTCGTGCATCGGCGTGATCGGCAGGGACGAGCCCGGCGAGCGCTTGGCGCAGCTCTTGATGGTCGCCGGCGCGCAGACCGCCTCGCTCATCCGCCTGCCGGATCGTCCGACGTGCGTCAAGACGCGCTATGTGGGGCTGGCCCAGCACCGCCATCCGCAGCAGATTCTTCGCGTGGACGAGGAGGTCGCCGACCCGCCGGACGAGCAGGTGCAGGTCACCCTCCGCGCGGCCGGGCGGGGCGAGTTCGCCGAGGCCGACATCGTCGTCATCGAGGACTACAACAAGGGTCTGTTCACCGACGCCTTCACCCCGCAGCTCATCGCCGACGCCCGCGACGCCGGCAGGACCGTCGTCGCCGACCCCGCCTGCATCGGCGACTACTCCCGCTATCGCGGCGCGACGATCATCAAGCCCAACCGCTACGAGGCGTCGCTGGCGTCCGGAATCGAGATCGTCGACGACGAGACCCTCGCGGCCGCCGCGGAGCGGCTGATCGAGATCGTCGGCGCCGAGGCGGCCGTCATCACGCTGGATCGCGAAGGGGCGTATGTGCATTCGCGCGGCGGGCCGGGACGGCGCGTCCCGCACCGCAACCCCCGCAGCGTCTACGACGTCAGCGGCGCGGGCGACGAGGCGCTGGCGGCGCTGGCGGCAGCGCTGGCGGCGGGGTGCGATCCGGCCGAGGCGACGGAGCTGGCGAACGTCGCCGGCGGGCTCGAGGCCGAGCGCCCGGGCTTCTCCCCCGTGTCGCTCGACGAGATGCGCGACGAGCTGCGGGCGATGATCGGCCTGCGGGGCGAGAAGGTCGTCGACCGCCCCCGGCTCGTCGAGGAGATCGGCCGGCGGCGCGATCGCGGCGAGCGGATCGTGTTCACCAACGGCTGCTTCGACCTGCTCCACATGGGGCACGTGCGGTACCTCAAGCAGGCTCGCCGCCTCGGGCACTGCCTCGTGGTCGCCATCAACAGCGACGACAGCGTCCGCCGCCTCAAGGGGCCGACCCGCCCGGTGATCGGACAGGACGAGCGGGCGGAGATGCTCGCGTCGCTCGAGTGCGCGGACTACGTCACCGTCTTCGACGAGGACACCCCGATCCCGCTGCTGGAGCTGCTCCGCCCGGACGTGCTCGTCAAGGGCGGCTCGACGCCGGAAGTCGTCGGACGCGACGTGGTGGAACGATACGGCGGCGAAGTGCTGACGCTCGACCTCGTCGAAGGCCTGAGCACCACGGACATCATCAACCAGATCGTCTCCGCGCACAACGCGGACCCGCCGTCCTGACGCGAAGGAGCGCGCCATGCCGAACAAGGCCGTCTTCATGGACCGCGATCACACGCTGATCGAGGACCCCGGATACCTGAGCGATCCCTCGGCCGTCAAGCTGCTGCCGGGCGTGGAGCTGGCGCTGAAGTCGCTCGCGCAGGCGGGATACAAGCTCGTGGTGGTGACCAACCAGTCGGGCGTCGCCCGCGGGCTGCTGACCGAGGAGACGCTCGAGCGGATTCACGACGAGCTGCGGCGCCAGCTCGCCGAGCGGGGCGCCCGCCTCGACGCGATCTACTACTGCCCGTACCACGCCGAGGGCACCGTGGAGGAGTACGCGCGCGAGTCGGACCTGCGCAAGCCCCAGCCGGGCATGATCCTCAAGGCCGCCCGGGAGCTGGAGATCGACCCGGCGTCGAGCTGGATGGTCGGCGACAGCCCGCGGGACGTCGAGTGCGGGCAGCGCGCCGGATGCCGGACGATCCGCCTGCGCGTCCGCAGCGAAGCGGCCGAGGACCAGGACGAGGACGTCCAGGCCGACTACACGCTCCGCAACCTCGTGGACGCCGCCCGGGTGATTCTGCGCGATCAGGACGCGGCGCCCGAGCAGAGGAGCGCCGCCGGCAGAACGGCCGTGGTGACCACCGCGTCCGGCGAGGCGCGCGACGCATCAGTCGATATTCCCTCAGCGGACATCCCGCCGGAAGGGCTCGATGCCGCGGGGGGCGGGGCGCCCGCCGACGACGAGCCGCCCGAACCCGCCGTACCGCTTGCCGAGACGATGGAGGACACCGAGATCCGTCGCGAGATGCTGCGGCACCTGCGGACGCTCGTCCGCGTCGAGGGGGAGGAGTTCAGCTTCACGAAGCTCATCGGCGGTATCGTGCAGGTCCTGACGCTCCTGACGCTGCTGATCGCGCTGGTGGGCATGATGCGCGACCGGATCGCCCAGGCCCAGCTCTGGGCGACGCTCGCCGTTGCGCTGCAGATGATGGCGCTGAGCTTCTTCATCATGCATCGAACCCGCTAGCGCCCGTTTGCGTTGAATAGAATGACGGACCAGTACGCTCCGCCGGCACTCAGGAAGGAAGACGGATGATCCACCGAACCATCGCAATCGCGTGCTCCCTCACGATGCTGGCCGCTCTGATCGGCTGCGGCGACGAGCCGACCGACACGCCGCCCGCCGAGACCCAGCCGCGCGAGACGGCGATGCGGCCGGTCCCCGACGCCGAACCGACGGGCGACGGAGAGCCGGCGCCCGCGCCCGACGCCGCCGAACCGGACGGCGGGACCCGCCCGACCGCGACGCAGCCGATCGCGGGGCCCGCAGTCGACCCGCAGCATCGCCAGCGGGCGCAGGAGCTCATCGACAACGGCATCGAGTACCTGCTCAGCCAGCGCGAGGACGACGGCGGATGGAGCCTCGGCGGGGCCGTCAAGCCCGCCGCCACGGCGATCGTGCTCAAGGCCCTCGTCCAGCACGAGGACTACGACGTCGACTCGGCCATGGTCAAGCAGGGCTTCGACGTGCTGCTGAGCTATCAGCAGGACGACGGCGGCGTCTACGACCCCGAGCAGGGCTACCAGAACTACACGACGTCGCTGGCGGTGATGGCCATGGCGGCCGCCGATGCGCCGCGGTTCAGCGAGCCGATCCGCGACGCCGTCAGCTTCCTCAAGGGCGTGCAGATCGTCCCGGGCTCGGAGAGCCCGGACGGCGACCCGATTCCCGAGGGCCACCCGTTCGTCGGCGGCGTGAGCTACGGCAGGCACGGCCGCCCCGACGGGTCCAACGCGGGCATGTGGGCCCAGGCGCTGCACGACGCGGGCGTTCCGCCGGATGACGAGGCCATGCAGC
>CAZADC010000351.1:0-4234 GCA_964483755.1 uncultured Planctomycetaceae bacterium
CTTGGTGGTGTTGTCCAGCGCGTGGAAGAAGCGGTTGACGTCGATCTCGTCCTGGACGCTGATTTCGTTGGGGAACACGTTGATGGTGAAGACGTGGATGTTGTCCAGCCGCTCGACCATCCGCGCGTTGAGGGCGACGTCCTCGCACGTCGAGGGGCGATGCTCGCCGGTGTCCGGATCGAGGACGTAGATCGCCGTTCCGCCCGTGCCGTAGTGCACGCGGTCCCGCTCCAGCACGGCGTCGTAGTCCTCGCGCCGGCTGTGCAGCGTGATCGACGACGGGTTGGAATCGACGGCGTCCTCCACGAGCGACCGCGGCAGGCGGACGAGGTTGCTGTCGTCGTCCACGTTCGCGCCCGCGTTGCGGAAGGCGTCCCGCGCCGTCGGCGAATAGACCGCCACGCCGGACGTCTCCAGCACGTCCAGCGCTGCGGTCGCGACGCGCTTTACGTCCGCCTCCGACAGCGGCTTGTACGGTGATGCCGGAATCCCCGGCCGTTGGTGTTTCGGTGCGTCCAAATCGCTCTCCTTCAGGTTGTGCGTGTCTTCAGTCCCGCAGCGTTCTGCTGCTGATCAGCGCGTCGATCCCGCCGTCGCGGAACACGTCGGCCGCGTCGTCGGCGGGGCATCGCCCTGCCGCCAGGCGATCGCGCAGCGGCTGGAGCAGACGCCGCTCCCCGCAGTCTCGCCGGTCGAGCCCGCGTTCGGCGAGGTCGAGCATCTCGCCCGCCAGATCGCGGAGCGAGAGACCGTCAGCCTCCCCGCCCAGTCCGTCGCGGCAGGCGGCGTCCCGGGCGGCCTTGAGGGTCGACCAGTCGTATCGCTCCAGCGCCTCTTCGCATTCCGGCCCCGCCGTCACGAGCCCGAGCGTCAGCGCCGCGATGGTCTCCAGCTCGTCGGGCGGCTGCTGATCGTTCACCCGGTTCTCCACGGTGAAGTAGTGGCTCAGCCGGGCGTTGTACCAGTAGCACGTGCTGTGCAGGTCCACGTCCGCCGGTTCGGGCGTCAGTTCGACCGCGTCGCCGTCAAGGTCGCGTCCGACGGGGTTCGACGAGGTGTAATACTCTTCAAAGGAATCATAGTCCGGCAGGACGATCGGCTGGCCGTTTCGCTTGACGTAGACCGGTTTGAACGACGCGATGGTCTCGACGTAGTCCTGCAGGTCGGCGAACGGTTTGTCCGGCACGCCGACGCGCCCCGGCTCGGGGATCCACCAGTCCCACAGCTTCTCCGCGACGCACTTGAACTCTTCGTCCTCGCTCCCCCGCCAGATGTTCGAGTCCGCCGTCAGGGCGATCTGGGCGGCCGCGTACCCGTTCAGGGCGTTGACGGCGCGGATCGACTCCTGCGGGTCCACGCTCACGTGGACGTGGCTGGCGGCGTTGACGGTGAACAGGCACACGTCGTCGCCGTCGGCCGGGTCGAGAATCCGGTTCGCCCCGAAGACCTTGTCCCACACGCTCGTGCGCCCGCGCTTCATCATCAGGCGCTCGCTCGGCGGGGTGACCGGATGGATGCCGTACCCGAGGAAGTGCACGTCCTGCTGCTCGGCGAAGGGCGCCAGCGTCGCCTTCAGGTCGGCGACGCCCTGGACGAGCTCGTTCAGGTCGCCCACGTGGGCGAGCGAAAACTCCGTTTTCGGATAGCCCGTCTCGCAGGAGGCGACGGTGTCGTTGAGCTCGCCGGCGGTGCGGGCGCCGATGACGCTGCCGGTCATCGAGTCCACGACCGGCTCCCACCCCCGTCCGCGGAGGTAGTCCCACAGCGCGTCGATGGTCGCCAGCTCGACGGCCGAGCCGTCGGCGTTGACCAGCGGGAACTTCAGCTCAGCGCCGATGCGCCGCCCGGTCCACGTCCGTCCGGCGACCGCGGCCTCGAATCCTTCGGCGAAATGTCGGTGAATCGTGTCCATGCAACTCCCGGAATCTATTGCGCTTGCGTTTCGCGTTCGGGGCCCATCAGGTTCCCGTTTCCGCGGATGACGAACTTGTAGCTTGTCAGCTCTTCGAGCCCCATCGGCCCGCGAGCGTGAATCTTGTCGGTCGAGATGCCGATCTCCGCGCCCATGCCGAGCGACTCGCCGTCGCAGAACATCGTCGATGCGTTGACCAGCACGACGCCGCTGTCGACCTGCTGTGCGAACCGCGCCGCCCGCCGGTCGTCGTCGGCGACGATGACGTCGGTGTGGTGCGATCCGTAGCGGTTTATGTGGTCGATCGCCGCGTCCACGCCGTCCACCACGCGGATCGAGACGATCTCGTCGAGATACTCCGTCGTCCAGTCCTCCTCGTCCGCCGGCTTGACGCCCTCGACCGCAGAGCGAGTCCGCTCGCACCCGCGGACCTCCACGCCGTTGGCGGCGAAGGCGCCGACGATCTCGCCCAGCCGGTCTGCCAGGGCGGCGTCGACCAGCAGCGTCTCCATCGCGTTGCACACCTCGGGCATGAGGCACTTGGAATCGAGGGCGATCTGGATGCCCCGCGCCACGTCGCCCGATCCGTCAAGGTAGACGTGGCAGACGCCGGCGAAGTGCTTCACGACCGGGATGCGGGATTTCTCGCTCACCGAACGGATCAGCCCCTTGCCGCCGCGGGGGATGACCAGGTCGATGAGCTCGTCGAGCTGCAGCAGCTCGTCGATCTGCTCGTGGGAGCCGGAGATGACCTGCACCGCATCGAGCGGCAGCCCGGCGTCGTCGAGCGAATCCTGCCACAGCTCGCCGAGCAGGGCGTTGCACTCGCGGGCCTCGCTGCCGCCGCGGAGAATCGCGGCGTTGCCCGACTTCAGGCAGAACGCGCCCGCGTTGACGGTCACGTGGGGGCGGGCCTCGTAGATCATCAGGATCACGCCCAGCGGCACGCGGACCCGCGAGACGTTCAGCCCGCCGGGGCGCGTCTCGTTGCGGAAGACCTCCCCGACCGGGTCCGGAAGCGCCTCGATCTTCCCGAGCGAGCCGACGCGCGAAGCGATCTTCGATTCCCCGAACCGCAGGCGATCGACGAGGTGCTGGTCGATGCCTTCCTCGCGGGCGCGGTCGAGATCGGCCTCGTTGGCGGACAGGATGTCGCCGCGCCGGGCCTCGAGCCGCTGCGCCATGTGCCGCATCGCCGCGTTCTTCTGATCGGCCGTCGCGCCGGCCAGTACGCCCGCTGCCTCGCGGGCGGCCTGTGCTGTCTTGCGTACGTCCACGGAGTCTCCTTTGCGTCGTGTCCAACTCGTCCCGCCGGCCGTCTCCGGCGTGTCCGGACAGGGGCAGCAATCCGGCCGGTCCTCCCGCTGCGCGCGGTAAGAGACCGCGAATCACCCGCCCCGCGGGGGTATCCAGCTTGTCAGCGGCGCCCGTGCGGCGCGCCGCGAGTCTGCAGCCCGTCAGACGCGATCGGACGATGAGTCCAGTCGATCACGATGGCCGTCCACCGGCCGAACGTATTGAGGGCATATAGCCAGGCGGGATACTCTCATCCTGATTGCGATGAGAGCAACAGACCCATACTTTACCCTATCTTATCCCCGTTGGCAAGGCGGCGCATTCGGGAAATGCCCACACCACGCCTCTCCGGTGGTTGCCGACGACCCGGGTCGCACGCCGCGGCGCGCGATGATCCGCGGCCGGGCAAGTCCTACTTCGGCTCGATGATGATCTGCCGATAATCGTGCCGGGCGACGGGAACGGTGAGCGTGCCCGCGCCGTCGTGGCGGATGTCGCCCTGCGCGTCGGCCGACCAGACGACCGCCTGGCGGCGCTGCTCGCCTTCGCCGACCCACCGGGGGTCCTCGAAGCCGGCCTCGGCGTCGGAGACGTCCCACTTCTCCGGATTGCCGAGGGCGAGCTTCGACGGATCGATGTTCACGACGGCTTCCGTCTTCTCGCCGAAGTTCACGACGGCCAGAAGAATGCGCCCGTTTCGTCGCCAGCAGGCGAGTCGCACGTCCGCGTCTGCGCAGCCAAGGCCCGCGTCGGCCGCGTCCCAGTAAGGAACGAACGTCACGTCGTCGGCTGCGATGCCGAACCGGTCCCGCCCCAGCCAGACCTCACGGTTCCATCCACCGGCGTTGCCCGAGGGCAGGGCGTCGTGGAGGATGACCGCGCCGGTGTAAGCCCGCATGGCCTTCTTCTTGGCCGCCGGGGTCCACTTGCCCTGGTACTCGTGCATGAAGTTGACGGCCGTGCCGAGCCAACCGTGCCAGTCCGCCCGCAGACGTTCCAGCGGCCAGACGTCCATGAAGTCCTTGC
>CAZADC010000352.1:0-4184 GCA_964483755.1 uncultured Planctomycetaceae bacterium
GGCCGTCTCGTCGAGTCGCTCGACGTGCACGATCTCGGCCCGGCTCACGGAGGCGATCACCATCTGCGCGATCCGCATGCCGCGGGTGACGGTGAACGTCTCCCGCCCGACGTTGGCGAGGATCACGCACACCTCGCCGCGGTAGTCGGCGTCGATCGTGCCCGGCGCGTTGGGCAGGACGATCCCGTGCTTGATCGCCAGCCCGCTCCGCGGGCGGACCTGCGCCTCGTACCCGGCCGGCAAGGCCATGTAGAACCCGCACGGCACGAGCTTTACGTCGCCCGGCGCGACGGTGACGTCCTCGTCGCAGGCCGCGCACAGGTCCATCCCCGCCGCCTGCTCGCTCATGTAGCGAGGCGGGGGAACGTCCTCGCAGCCTTGCTTGCGTCGTATCTGTAGTGTTATCGGACTGGACATCCGACGGCCTCCATTCCAATTGCCCGCAGGATAATCGGACGGCGGCTGCCTGCAAAGCGCGGATCAGCGCCCGCCCTCGCCGGGGCTCACCGTCCGAAGCAGTCGTCCTGCGCCTCGCGCCAGGCGTCCATTGCCCGCTCGCGCTCGTCGTCGCGGATGCCGGGGTGCTGGAAGACCATCCCCGTGCGCGATTCGTAGGGGCTCAGCGCCCGGCGGAAGTACTCATCGAGCGTCTCGTCGCCGTCGCGCGGGACGGTTCCCACGTGCGTGACGCCGAGCGCCCGGAGCTTGCGCATCTCGGCGAGCCAGTCGCGCCCGGTCGTCCAGTTCAGCCCGCGGAGCCCGTCGATCGAGGCGTACACGTCGTGCAGGTGCAGCCCCTCGCACCGCCCGGAGTCCTTCGCCCCGCCGCAGTAGTGCAGCCATCCGCCGCCCATCGCCTCGAACGCCCGCTGCTGGTACGGCGCGGCGAACTCGCGGTGCAGGTCGGCGCCGATGAGGATGTCGCTGTCGCCGCACATCCGCACGCTCCCGTTGTCCATCCACAGCCCGACCGCGTTGCCCGACCCGCTCATCGGCTCGTCGCTGATCCGCTTGCACAGGCGGGAGACCTTCACGTACACGTCGGTGCACTTGTCCATGAGCCCGTGGACGAAGTCCGGGTCCTCGTAGAGGTCCACGAACAGGTCGTGCCCGCGCGTCTGGGCGGCGATGTCGAACGGGCCCTGCTGGTCGCAGTGGTGAAGACCGACCGGGCCCCACAATCCCTGCTCGATCAGCACCGCCTTGTGGTGCTCCATGTGCTCGATCATCCGGGGCAGCACGCCGAGCGACGAGACGTCCTCGGGAACCTCGAATTCGCGCAGCTCTCCCTTGTCCACGTATTCGCAGACGATCGGCTTGGTGTGCCGCGGGACGGTGTACTCGGCCCCGAACACGGTCATGCAGTTGATCACGCCGGTGTCCGCCCGGACCGAGGGGGTGTCGTCGCCGTCGCCCAGCGCCGAGAGCACCGGGCCCTTGAGCTGCATGTACAGGCTCACGGCCGGGTCGTGGAACTGCTCGTACCAGTCGAAGTCCGGCCAGCCTTCGCGCTGCGGCCAATAGGCGCCGGTCATCATCGGGATCGAATCGCTCTCGCGCCCGGCGAGCATGTCCGCCTGACGGCGGCGGGCGAGGGCGATGCGATCCGGGTCGATCCGCTCCCGGACCGCCTCACAGGCACGACTGAGCAGCGATTTCACGTCTTCGGCGACTACGGACACGTTCGGCTCCTTGCGATGCGTCAGAACAGCAGCTTGACGATCTCCTCCGCGAGGTCGCTCTTGGTGCGGTCCGCCCAGGGGGCGACGACGCCGTCGGGCGAGAGGATGCACGCCCGGCTGGCGTCGGCGGCGATGGCGGCCGGGGTGTTGACGACCGTCCAGTCCGCGCCCTTGGCCGACATCTCGCCGCGGACCTTCCGCTCGATCTCCTCGTCGGTCCCGTCCTCGACGGCGAAGGCAATCACACGCTGGTCGGGGCGCTTGCGCGACTTCAGGTCGCCGAGGATGTCCTCCGTCGGGCACAGTCGGACGACGATCGGCCCGGCCGTGCGGTGAAGCTTTCGCGGACAGGCGTGCTCGGGGCGGAAGTCCCCCACCGCCGCGGCCATCACCAGCGCGTCGCAGGCGTCGAAGCGCTCCAGCAGCGCCGCGTGCAGGTCGTCGACGTTGACGAAGTCGACGACGCTCACGCCGTCGATCGACTCGACGCTCGCGCGGAGCTCCGGCGCGATCGGCCCGCACAGGACGGTCACGTCGCAGTCGGCGGCGGCCGCGGCGCGCGCGACGGCCAGGCCCATCCGCCCGCTCGAGGCGTTCGAGATGAACCGCACGGGGTCGAGGTGCTCCCGCGTCGGCCCGGCTGTGACGATCACGCGCATGGGCGACAGAATACCACCGCGCCCCGCCGTTCGCATCGGGAAACAGCAGGCGGCAGGCAATGGGCAATAGGCAGCAGGCAATGGGCAACAGGCGATGGGCAATAGGCAACGGGTGAAGAAGAAGCAATGGCCCGCCTGCCGTCCTGCACCTGCGCTGGGAACTGCGGCCCTGTCGATGCGTCGCCCGGACGTCAACGGGCAGTTGCTTGTCGCTGCACCGGCCCTGAAAGGGTCGAATGGCATAGCCCGGGGCAAGGCCGAAGGCCGCAGCCCCGGGTCTCGGACGTTGGACAGACGAGCCCTGAAAGGGCGGAATGGCTTGCCTTCCGCCAGGCAATCATGCCCGCGGAGCGGGCATGCCACCCAACGCGCTTTTGTCGTCTGTCCCTTATCGGAACGCGGCCGCCATGCGCTGGACGTGCCGGTCGGAGTCGCCGGCGAGGTAATCGACGATCGTCTCGCGCCCCTGCGTGCCCGATGCGCCGATGAGCTCGACCACCCGGAAGCGGACCAGCGGGCTGGGATCGTCCACGAGCCGGCCGAGTCGCGCGAGGATCGCCTCGTCGAGCTTGACGGCGTTCAGGGCGGCGACCGCCTCGGCGCGGACGACGGGCGAATCGTCCTTCAGCGCAACGTCCAGGATGCTCAGGAGCACCGGGCGGCGCAGGTCCATCGTCGGGGGCGCGCCCCGTTCCTTCCGGTCGACCGACGCCGTCGCCAGCAGCGCCGCGACCTGTCGGACGGCCCGCATGCGCGTCGCCGCGTCCCCGCCCGTCAGGTCCTTCCTCGCCAGCAGCGCCAGCAGAAGGTTGTACTGCTCGGCGATCGCGCCGGGCGCGGCGTGCCCGTAGCGTGTCAGGACGGTGGGGTCGAGCAGACCGGCGCGCGACACATCAATGGCATCCGGGTTGAGCGTTTCGACGGCCGAGACGATCGCCTCGCCGCTCTGCACGGGGTCCACAACGCCCTCGATCGTCAGCGTCGCCTCGTTGAGCGCGTGGAGCGTCAGGTAGCGGGCGAGCTCGCCGACGTCGAGCCGCACCATCGTCGCGACGCTCTCACCGGGCGCCAGCGTCCGCGGCGCCGGCCAGATCGCCATCGGCAGGTTGGTGAACGTCCGTCCGGCCTGCCCCGGCTGGCGGACCCGCAGGCTCATCGACGGCTGGATCAGCCCCCACGAGCCGAGCGGCACGTCCAGTTCGCTCGTGTTCGTCAGCGTCGCGCGGACGGTGAGCGCCTCGCCGGCGACGGCGTCGCCGGGCGCGTCGAGCGTCACGGCGAGGAATTCCTCCGGCGCGCGCCCCATCTTCAGCCGTCGCGCGTCGAAGGCGTCGACGACGTCGCCCGCCGCGTCGGCGCCCTTCGCCGTCGGAACGTCCACGTCGTGCGTCTCGGCGAGCGAGCGGAGTCGCCTCCAGGCCGGTCCGCTTCGTCCGAGCTGGGCGCCGGCGAGAATTGCCTTGCGGGCCTCGTCCGGACGTTCGGTCTCGTAAAGGTGTTCGGCCAGATACACGGCCGCGTAAATGTCCCGGTCAAGCAGGTCGGCGAGGCGCTTCTCGCCGGCCGCGACGTTCTCGGACTGCCCGGAGGCGAGTTCGGCCGCCCCGAGGACGCGCCGAACGACCGGGTCGTCGCCGGCCGACCGCTGCGCCTGCCGCGCGAACGCGAGCGCGGTGTTCGCCTTGTCCTGCTGGGTCAGGTAGAACCACGCGAGCTCGACCGCGAACGACGGCGAGACGGTCGCCCCGGCCCGCTTCCTGCGATACTCCTCGCCCAGCCGTTCGACCACGGCGTCGGCATCTTTGTCGCGCCCGGCGGCGCGGCAGGCCTCGATCAGCAGGTA
>CAZADC010000353.1:0-4173 GCA_964483755.1 uncultured Planctomycetaceae bacterium
CGGCGACAGCGGCGCGACCTTCGAAGCCACCCACGGCAGCGCGCCCAAGTACAAGGGCATGAACAAGGTCAACCCGACCGCCCTGATCCTCTCGGGCAAGCTCATGCTCGAGCACCTCGGGGAGCGCAAGGGGGCCGCCACGCTGGAAAGCGCCGTCGCCAGGGTCATCGCCGCCGGCGAGAAGGTCACCTACGACATGAAGCCCCACCGCGACGACCCGACCGCCGTCGGGACCAGCGACATGGCCGACGCGATCATCGACGCGATGGGGTAACCGACTCGGCGGCATACAAGCACCACCGAAGCCCTCGCAAGACTACGCGGGGGCTTTGTCATGCGGTATCATGCCGCCCGTTCGCCGCAACGACGGGAGCGCCGCATGTCGCGAATCCAAATCCGTCAGGTCATCACAGAGCTTCGCCCGGCCGGGGCGGAGCGGTGCGTGTACGAGCTGGCGACCCGCCTTGACCCCGATCGGTTCGACGTGTCGGTGACGGCGCTTCGCGGGGGCGCGATGGCCGACCGCCTGCGCGAAGCCGGTGTTCGAGTGGACGTGCTGGACCTGCGCGGCAAGTGGGACGTCTTGGGCGTCGCCCGCCTTGTCGATTCGCTCCGCCGTTGTCCGGCCGACATCGTCCACACGCACCTGTTCCACGCCGACCTGGCCGCACGCTCGGCGGCGACCCTCGCCGGTCGCCCTCACCTGATCCACACGGTGCACGTCGCCGAGCGGCGTCCGCTGCCATGGCGCTTCGCCTGGGCTGCGATGGCGATGCGGGCGACGACGTGCGTCTGTGTTTCCCACGGCGTCCGCGACCACTGGTTGCGGCACACAGGCCTGCCGGGCGGGCGGTGCGTGGTGATCCCCAACGGCGTGGACGCCGGACGCTTTCGCCGCGACACGGAAGCCCGTCGGCGCCTTCGCGCGGAGTGGGGGGTCAACCCGTCCGACGTGGTCTTCGCCATGGTGGGGCGCCTCGACGACCAGAAGGGCGTCGACGTCCTGCTCGACGCTGCCGATTCCCTGGCCCGCCGCGGTCGGGGGGCGGACATCGTGATCGTCGGCGACGGCCCGCGACGCGATCTGGTTCGGGAATTCATCGCGGCAGGGCGGGCGCAGCGTCGCGTGCGATGGCTGGGCTTCCGCGACGACGTCCCGGCCGTGCTCGGCGCCGCCGACGTGCTGGTCATGCCCAGCCGGTGGGAGGGGATGCCCATGAGCGCCCTCGAGGCGATGGCGGCGGGGCTGCCGGTGATCGCCTCGCGCGTGGCCGGTCCGGAGGAGGTCGTCGCCCACCTACGCACCGGCCTGCTGGTCGCCCCGGAGTATCCTGACGCGCTCGCTGCGGCGATGGTCCGCCTCCGCGACGACGAATCGCTGCGGAAACGCATGAGCGAGGCGGGACGCCGGCGCGTCAAGCAGTGCTATTCGATCGAAGCCAACGTCCGCGCCCACGAACGGCTGTACGGGTCGATCGCCCGTCCGGTGATGCCGCAGGCCCAGACGCAGGACGTGCAGATCGGCTTGTGATTTGCGCGCGGAACCGAACTGACGACCGCCCCTTGCGGGGCTCACGCAACTGCGGCTCGAACCCAGGGCTCCGCTGCACTTCGCCCTGGGCTATTGACGGGCGCCCCTGCGGGGCTTGACGGCCGGGAGGCCCTGCTCTGGGTGTTTCGGCTCTCGGGCTTCGGATTTCGAGGTTGGGATTTCGGATTTGCCGCTCTGCTTCACCGTTTCGGATTTCGAGCTTCGGGCTTCGGATTTGCCGCTGTGCTTCACCGCTTCGGGTTTCGAGTTTCGGGCTTCGGATTTGCCGCTCTGCTTCATCGTTTCGGATTTCGAGTTTCGGGCTTCGGATTTGCCGCTGTGCTTCACCGCTTCGGGTTTCGAGTTTCGAACTTCGGACTTGGCGCTCTGCTTCACCGCTTCGGGTTTCGAGCTTCGGGCTTCGGATTTGCCGCTCCGCTCATCCTCCGACCCACGCGAGCGCGTAGACGTCGTAGAGCGCGTGGACGCCGACGGCGACGGCGTATCCCCGCGCCGCATACACGCCGCCGAGGTACACCCCCGCGCCCGTCAGGAAGACGAACGAGCCCCACGGAAAGCCCGCCCAGCTCAACTGCTGCCCGGTGAAGTGGTACAGGGCGAACAGCACGGCCGAAACGATCACCGCTCCCGGCAGGACGTAGTCCTTCTTCAGCTCGAAGACGTCCACGAAAAGCAGCAGCGCCAGGCTCACGAGCATCAGGCGGAAGACGAACTCTTCGTAGATGCCGGCGCCCAGCGAGACGACGACACTCTCGATCGTCGTCCGGGCGGCGTCCGCGGCCGGGGGGGCGGCGAGCTGCGACATGAACCGGTCCGACAGGTGCGACAGCACGATCAGCGGGAAGGTCCACACCACCGACTCCACGACCATCCCCGCCAGCACCCGCGGCTGGGGTTTCCACGGATCGCGATGGAACAGGTGCTGGACGAGCAGCACGGCGACGATCATGACGGCCGGGAGATAGGCCCACGTTCCGCCGAAGAACCGCAGCAGACGGAACAGGTCGCGCGGCGCGAGCAGGCGGGTGCCGTAGACCGCCGCTCCGACGTGGAAGGCGATCAGCAGCGGGAAGACGAACGCCAGGCAGTTGATCGGGCGGTGCGTCTGCCAGCGGTAGCTTTCCTGTCGGGTTTGGCGCGTCCTGGACGGCATGGGCGTATTAGAGCAGGTCGGGCGCGATCTGTCGCATGGGTTCCTGCTCCGGTGTATCCCTAACCCTGCCGAATCTGGAGCGTTATTTGCCACCCATGCTGTGGCGCGGGTACTCAGCCACTGCTAGCGCGGTGGCCATTCCTGCGAATTCTGTTGTCTAGGGTATTCCCTGAGGTGGTGCGGGCCGATCCCCTACGGCAAAAACAGGTAGGGGTAATCCCTGCGCCACGTGTCGGCGTGCCTATGAATGAATGGAGTTTAGACGTGGTTGCATGCAGCACCCGAGAGCGCAACACACGAGGCGATCAACTGCATCGTGAGTCCGAAGGCGATATCGGGAGCTGATTCGACGCTTTCATCAGGGCTTCGTCTTGACGATCGGGCGTTCCCATCGCAATGCGAGGCCGACCCGCCGGAGCAAGACCGGCCAGAAAGGAGCAGGCAGATGTCAATGTTCGAGAGGCAAGCCATAGTGGGTCTCGTCGTAGCGGTCTGTGTTGCATCCGCGCAGGCCAGCATGGCTGTTACCCAAGGCCAGCCAGCAACCGCTTGGCCGGCGGGTGTGACGTTCGATACGGTCAATGGCGGACTGACATATACGAGCGGTTACGCGGCTGCGTCGAACCAAAGGCTGAGTCAGACGTTCACCGCGCCCTCCTCGGGCCCGTTGGTTCTGGACAAAATCTCGATCGGTTATGAGGCCCAGTTCGGTGACAATGGCTATCAGTTGTTCCTGTACGAGGTATCGGATGCCACCGCCTCGTCGTACACCGTGGGCACCAACCTTTTTGGGACATTGATGTTCGACACGCCCGGCGGCGCAACAGGCGAGTACATCATGACGTTTGATTTCGACGGTCCGGACGAGTTGACCTTGACGCCGGGGCAGGCGTATGCCTTGGAGATCCTCGGGCCGCAGACATATCAGCGTCTTCAGTGGCGGCAGCCCGGGAGCAACCCCGGCGATCTGTATCTCGCCGGCAGCCCGTACGTCAACCGGAGCCAAGTCTTCAGCGGCGCGCAGGATTTCACCATGGGTGTTCACCTGACGCCAGAGCCGGCGACATTCGGCGTACTTCTCCTCGGGGGCCTGGCAATCATTCGCCGTCGTCGCGCAGCCTGACATCCCGGCATCCAACCGACGGACCAACGCCCCGTGGGCGTGACCTGCGGGGCGTTGTGTCGCACTCATACCACGCCAGTGGCTTGGCGCGTGGGTGAACCGGTTCCAGACGGGTACCATTCGGGTCCGGGCGGCCCGCTCAGCTGTTCGGCGCGTCGGGCTTCTTGGCTTGGATCCAGTCGTAGTAGTCGCGCATCTTCAGCTCGCCGGCCGCGGCGTCGTCGAGGAAGAGGGTGCTGTCCGGGTGGAGCTGCAGCGCGCTGGCGGTGCACATGCAGGAGACGGGTCCCTCGATGGCGTCGGCGACGGCATCGGCCTTGCCGCTGCCGCCGGCCAGCAGGAGCA
>CAZADC010000354.1:0-4170 GCA_964483755.1 uncultured Planctomycetaceae bacterium
GCGGATCGTCTCCAGCGCCTCGACCCCGTCGACGGCCGTGACGACCTCGCACTCCAGCGAATCGAGGTACGCCACCAGCAGTTCGAGGTTCTGGGCGTTGTCGTCCACGACCAGCACCTTGCTGGCGGCCAGACGCTGCTCTTCCGTCATCGAGGCCGAGCTCTCGGCCGGTGTTTCCGTCATGGTGCGTTCTCCTTCGGGCGACACATCGCCGTCGGCTCAAGGTATCCGCCGCGCGTGCGAAAGTCCAACGGGAATGGACACGCGGGCGGGCGCGTCGTCAGGGCGGTTCGGCGTCGGCGAGTCTGCGTTCGATCCGTCGCCAGTGCGTGCCCCGCCACAGGAGCTTGCCGCACCGTCCGCAGCGCCAGAAGCGCTCGCAGTTTCGAAACGCCAGCGGGGGGGCCTCGCCGGTCGCCTCGTGCTTGGGGATCTCGATCAGTCCGCCCCCGCAGGACATGCACCGCGGATCCCGCAGCGGCAGGTTCAGCTCGCCGAGGACGAAGCGGAGCTGCTCGATCTTGCCGAGCTGGCGGGGGACGAACAGGGCGGGCGCCTCGCCGTCGCGGATGACGTTGCGGTCGAACAGCGGGCCGTCGCTGCTGAGGATCATCCGCCCCTCGTCGCGGGCGCGGTGGATCAGGTCTCCATCGTCGATGCCGTACTCGAACGCGGCGTCGTATCCCGCGGCTCGCAGCCAGCGGGCCAGCCCGCCGAGCATCGCGTCGCAGAAGAACCGCGGCGGGTCGGGGTCGTCGCGGCTCACCGGTCGGCTCCGTCCAGCAGCCGGGGCAGTATTTCGCCCGCCGGGCCGAGGAGGGATACGTCCACGGCGTCGCTGGCGGGGGTCGCCTCCAGATTGACCTCGACCGTCCGGGCGCTGCGGCCTTTGGCGACGTCCAGCAGTCCCGCCGCGGGGTAGACCACCGCGCTCGTGCCGGCGGTGATAAACACGTCGCACGCGGCTGCCGCGTCGATGGCGGCGTGCCAGACCTTCATCGGCAGCGACTCGCCGAACCACACCACGTCCGGGCGCATCGCCGCCCTGCAGTCCGGGCAGGCGGGGACATGTTCGAGCGGTTCGTAGCCGACGTGCTCGCGGCGCGTGCACTGCTCGCAGCGGATGCGCAGGAGCGAGCCGTGGAGATCGAGCACGTCCTGCGCCCCGGCGGCCTGGTGGAGGGCGTCGATGTTCTGCGTGACGATCGCCGCGCGTCCCCCGCGTGCCGCGAGGCGGCGCTGGAACTCGGCGAGGGCGCGGTGGGCGTCGTTCGGCTGCACGTCGGCGAGCTGCACGCGCCGGTCGGAGTACCACTTCCAGACGCGCGGCCGGTCGCGGGCGTAGCCTTCGGGCGTCGCCCAGTCCTCGACGCGCAGTCCGTCCCAAAGCCCGCCGCCGGCGCCGCGGTAGGTCGGCACGCCGCTCTCGGCCGACACGCCGGCCCCGGTCAGCACCGTGACGTTCGTCGCCTCGCGCAGCATCTCGCGCGCGAGGTTGACATCGCCCGTCGAATCGCGATCCTTCATGGCTCGCCGCCATTATACGGAACGGGGGCGCCGATGGCGCGGCGTTGTCGGGGTCGGGCTGGAAAGAGCCCCCCGCGTGGGCTACAATAGCAATCGTGATGTTCGGACACGTCGTGCCCATGCCTGCCCAGGCTACCCCGCTCCAGTCGATCCCGATCGTCTGCGGGCTGCTGATGGTCGTTCTGCTGGCGGGGATGGGCGTGCTGTTGTGGCTGCGGCGGCGGGTGCGGGCGGCCGGCGAGTCCGGCCGTGCGGAGGCGTTCTCCGTCGAGTCGCTGGAGCGGATGCGTCTGGAAGGCAGGATCACGGACGAGGAATTCAAACGTTTGCGCCGTCAGGCCCTGGGCCTTGCCGGTGCGGGCGGGGAAAAGCCGATTTCCCCGTCAAGCACCCCCCGCGGCGGTGACGATGAAGGCGATGAGCCCGGCGGCTCGGGCTCTGACCGGACGAGAAACGAATGAGCAAAGAGACGAACGACGGGTCGGGCGGCAAGGGCGGCGGAGGCGGTTCGCGCCGGACGGGGCAGAAGTGCAGCTTCTGCAGCCGTCCTGGCGAGGAGGTCGGATCCCTCATCGAAGGTCCCGACGGGATTTACATCTGCGCCAACTGCGTGGACCTGTGCCACAACATCATCCGCCAGGAGCAGCGGCGGGACACGCAGGCCAAGCCCCTGTTCACGCAGATTCCCACCCCCCGGCACATCAAGGAGTTCCTCGACCAGTACGTCATCGGTCAGGAGCACGCCAAGCGGGTGCTGAGCGTCTCGGTGCACAACCACTACAAGCGCCTGACGCAGGTGGAGCAGGAGGAGCCTGACGCCATCGAGCTGGACAAGTCCAATGTGCTGCTGATCGGGCCCACCGGCTGCGGGAAGACGCTGCTGGCGCGGACCATGGCGAACGTGCTGAACGTGCCCTTCGCCATCGGCGACGCGACCACGCTCACCGAGGCGGGCTACGTCGGCGAGGATGTCGAGAACATCCTGCTCAAGCTCCTGCAGGCGGCGGACTACGACATCGAGGCCGCCGAGCGGGGCATCGTCTACATCGACGAGATCGACAAGATCGGCAAGACGTCCAACAATGTCTCGATCACGCGGGACGTCAGCGGCGAAGGCGTCCAGCAGAGCCTGCTGAAGCTCATCGAGGGCACCGTGGCGAACATCCCGCCGCAGGGCGGGCGCAAGCACCCCGAGCAGCAGTACATCCAGATCAACACGTCGCACATCCTGTTCATCTGCGGCGGGACCTTCACCGGCATCGAGGACATCATCAAGAAGCGCCTCGGGCGGCGGCTGATCGGCTTCGCCAGCGAGGAGGCCGGCGAGGAGTCCATCCAGCAGCACGGGCAGGTGCTTTCGGAGGTCCAGCCCGACGATCTCGTGCACTATGGTCTGATCCCCGAGCTGATCGGTCGCCTGCCGTCCATCACGGCCCTGAGCCCGCTGGACGAGGAGGCGATGGTCCGCATCCTGCTCGAGCCCCGTAACGCCCTGGTCCGCCAGTACCAGCGGTTCTTCGAGATCGAGGGCGCGTCGCTGGAGTTCGCGGACGATGCGCTCAAGGCGATCGTCGCCAAGGCGATGACCCGCGACGTGGGCGCCCGCGGACTGCGGTCGGTGATCGAGGAGCTCATGCTCGACCTGATGTACGAGCTGCCCGAGCAGACCGAGGAGCAGGCGCAGTACGAGATCACGGCCGAGATGGTCAGCGGCGAGACCGAGCCCACCCTCTTCGCAGCGCGCAAGGCCGACAAGAAGAGCGCCTGACGGACCGCCCGCATCGGAATCTCGAGCCTTGACTGCGCGCCCGCGGCGCCGCGTGACGGCTGCGGCGCGCCCGGCCATTGTCCCGGCCAGCGGCTTCGGCTCGCCGCACATCCATTCGTTGTCGCCAGGGTTCTGCTATGATAAGAACGGCTGACAGGCGGTTGACCCGTGCGGAATGACCCGCAGGCTTCGCCGCACGGCAGCGAAAGGAGCCGATGACTTTCGATCTCAAGAGCTACGCGGAGACGGTCCGGGTGACCGACGGCGCCTGGGGCACGCTGCTTCAGCAGCGCGGACTCGAGGCGGGCTCGCCGCCCGAGCTGTGGAACGCCGACAATCCCGAGGCGGTCGAGACGGTCGCGAGGCTGTACATCGAGGCCGGGAGCGACGCGATCATCACCAACACGTTCGGGTCGAACCGGCTGGTGCTCGCCGGTCACGGCGCCGGCGACCGGGCGGGCGAGCTGACCCGCGCCGGCGTGGCGATCTCCCGCCGGGCGGCGGACGTCGCGAAGCGCGGCGGCGCCGGCGACGTGAAGGTGTTCGCCTCGATCGGGCCGACCGGCAAAATCGTGATGATGGAGGAGCTGCCGCAGGAGACGTTCACCGAGGCGTTCGCCGAGTGCGCAGCCGCCGCGGCCGAGGGGGGCGCCGACGCGATCGTGCTGGAGAGCTTCGCCGAGTTGGCGGAGATCTCGCTGGCGATCCGGGCGGCCCGCGAGGCGGCCCCGGAGCTGCCGGTCGTCGCGTCGATGACCTTTTCGTCCGGTCCCGACAGGACGGCGACGATGATGGGCGACTCGCCGGGCGACCTGGCGAGAGCGGCCGCCGAGCACAACGCGCACGCCGTCGGCGCCAACTGCGGCGTCGGTCCG
>CAZADC010000355.1:0-4170 GCA_964483755.1 uncultured Planctomycetaceae bacterium
TCGAGGACGACACGGCCGAGAATCCGGTCATCTCCGCCGGCACGGAGATGCTCAAGGACCGGATCGAGGAAGTGCTCAAGACGCTGACCTACCGCGAACGGGAGATCATCAAGCTCCGCTACGGCATCGGCGACGGGTACACCTACACGCTGGAGGAGGTCGGGCGCATCTTCAAGGTGACGCGCGAACGCGTCCGGCAGGTCGAGGCGAAGGCGATCCGCAAGCTCCAGCACCCCGTGCGGGCCCGCAAGCTCGAGGGCTTCCTCGACGCCAGCGAGGCCGAGCCGGAGTAGCTCCCGAGCGAGGCGGCCTTCCCAGGCCGCCGCGTGTTGAACGGCCCCAGAGGAAGGCAGAGCCCCCGCAACGGAATGGCCGACCCAGGTCGTGCCCTGCGAGGCCGCGCCAAGGACGAACGCTCAAGCAGGCCGGAATGCCTGCTCCACGGCGGGCCTCAATCCAGGCGGATGCCCTGCTGCTCCAGCCAGTCCTTCAGGTCGCCCAGCTCGGTGTCGAACAGCTCGTTGTCGTAGTCGGACTCCATCCTGCTGATGAATTCCTGAAGCTCCGGTTTCTGTCGGACCACCTCGTTGAGCTTCCGCTCGAATGTCTCGCTCCGGCGGCGCAGGTCGTCGTGGGAGATCCGCAGCTCCAGCATGCCGGCCAGCCGCCGCACGACCGACTCGATGCAGATCGGGTTCGTGCCCTGGACGTAGGCGGGAATCTCCGTCGCCAGGGCGATCATCTCGATGCCCCGCTCGGCCGCCATGCGGGTCAGCAGCGTCACGAAGTGCGCCGGCCCCTCGTAGTCGCTCAGGCGGATGCCGTACTCGGCGAGCCGGTCGAGCACGGCCGCGTCGGACGCGCTGGCGGACATCCGCGGCTGTCGGGTGTGCGGCACGAGTCCGGCGACCGAGCCGATGAACACCATCCGCTCGACGCCGAACCGCTCGGCCACGTGAAGGATGCACTCGGCGTACGCCGGCCAGCGGAGGTTCGGTTCGACGCCCTCGAACACGATCAGCCGCTGATCGGCGCCGGCGAGGAAGCGCCCGACGGTGTGGTCGTACTCGCTGACGAGCCCTTCGTCGATCTTCGCGTGCGGGCGGAACAGCGCGGCGATCTCCATCGAGCCGGGCATGTTGTAGATGCGGAAGCTGTCCGGGTCGATCTCCGCGAGCGGCCGGGCGTCCACGGCGCGGGCGATGTACCCGACGGCGGCGGTCGACACGTCGCCGCCGTCCATCCACCCGTCGAAGCCCAGCAGCATCCGAGGGCGGTCGAGCTCCGGGCGGTCGAGGAAGGTCAGCTCGTCGGGCTTCATCGGATCGCCTCCATCGTTGCGTCGCGTGATCTGTCGCAGCCATTTCCTCATTGTCCCATCCTACACCACCGGCGCGCGGTGCGTAAGCAGCGACGACCGCCGCTCGCGTCCGTCCGGTGCTTCGGGTAGGCTTTGCCTCGACGATGACCCGCTTTGAGATCGCATTCAACCACGACGGCTTCGGCATCCTCGGCGACCTGGCGCGGACGCCCATGGCCGAAGCCGATGCGGCCGCGCTTCTGGTCGACCCGCTCGCGCGTGCGGGTGTGAGCATCGTCGAGTGGGCGGTCGGGTCCACGGGCGTCCACAACTGCCGCACGCGCCACGGGCGGCTCATCACCCGCGCCCTGCTGGAACAGACCCACCGCGACCACCCGCGCATGTGGGGCGACGACGCGCCGAAGTATCTTCCGGTCGGCGATGCCGTCGAGCACTATGCCCGCCGCCAGAGCGACCTGCTGGACATCGTGGTCCGTCGCGGGCATGCCGCCGGTTTGACCGTGCTCGCCTCGCTGCGACTGAACCACTCGCTGGGTCGTTGGATGGACGGCGTGCCGGGGAGCAGCTTCCTGGACGGCCTGCGTCGCGACTTTCGCGACTCCGCGTTCCGCGACTACCTGCTGGAGATCCTCGCGGACCTGCTGGACAAGGGCGTGGACGGCGTGGGGCTGGACTTCGAGCGCAAAGCCCCGTTCTTCCCCGACGACGCGCCGCAGGCCGAGCGCTTTGCCGCCTGCGGGCAGTTTCTCCGGGACGTGCGCCGCCTGACGGATCGGACGCTTCTCGCCCGCGTCAGCCATGACGAGGCCGCAGGCCGACCGCAGGGACAGCAGCCGCTTGAGTGGATGCGGGAGGGGCTGCTGGACGTCGTGGCGCCCGCCACGCACAACCACGAAGCGGACGACCTGTCCTGGGGTGTGGACGCCTTCCTGTCGGCCGCCGCCGACTCGCCCCGTCCGTGCCGCGTCTGGCCGCAGATCTGGCCGACGCCGGAAGGCTGGAACCGCGGGCATCCGGTCCGGCACGCACCCGCCGCGGTTGTCGATCGGGTCCGCCGGCTGCGCGAGGCGGGCGCCGACGGCGTGTACTTCTTCAACTTCTGCTGCTTCTGGCCCCGCCGGGAGACCCTCGACGGCGCCGACGCCGAGATGTTCCGCGCCGTGGCCGAGGCGGCGGGGGATGTGCATGGCCGGTGCGGGCAGGCGCCCGGCGATCCGTAGGGTCGCGCCGACGCGCCGGGTTTTCTGCGGAAATCGCGGGTCCGGTGTTGTCCGCCGACGCGCGCGTGGATACACTACGGTTCCATGAGCGAAGACGCCATGGATCTCCTGCGCAGCGTCCGGAACCGGACGGACGAGACGGAATTCTACACGCCCCTCCCCGACGGCTACCGGCCGGGCAAGGTCAAGTACGTTGCCGTGCTGGGGACGGTCATCAGCGGCCTGGGGAAGGGCATCTTCTCGTCCTCTCTCGCCAAACTCCTCCAGGACAAGGGCTTGCGCGTAAGCCCGATCAAGCTGGAGGGCTACCTGAACATCGATTCGGGCACACTGAACCCCTTCCGGCACGGCGAGGTGTTCGTCCTGGACGACGGGATGGAGACCGACATGGACCTGGGGACCTACGAGCGGATGCTCGACCAGGACCTGAGCCGGTCCAACTTCGCCACGTCCGGGCAGATTTTCAGCTCCGTGCTCGACAAGGAGCGGGCGGGCAGCTACCTCGGGCGCGATGTGCAGATGATCCCTCACGTCACCGGCGAGGTGAAGCTCCGTCTGCGCGAGCTCGCCGTCCGCAGCAACGCCGACGTGGTGTTCGTCGAGGTGGGCGGCACGGTCGGCGACTTCGAGAACGCCTTCTACATCGAGGCCCTGCGGGAGCTGAGCTACGAGGAAGGCGAGGGATCGGTGATGTTCGTCGCCCTCACCTACATCCTCAGCCCGCCGGCGCTGGGCGAGCAGAAGTCCAAGGCCGCCCAGCTCGGCATCAAGCGGCTGATGGAGTACGGCATCCAGCCGGGCCTCATTGCATGTCGGGCGGAAGACCCCGTCACCGACAAGGTGCGCCAGAAGATCTCCGTCTACACGAACGTCCCGGTCCGCCGGGTGTTCAGCATGCACGACCTGTCGAGCATCTACCTGCTGCCGGAGGCGATGCGCGAGGCCGGGCTGGACAGCGAGGTGGTGCAGCTTCTCGGACTCGGCGCGCGGGTCAACTCCGCCGCCGACAGCCGGGCTGCCGTCGAATGGGCGAAGTTCACCGACCGCATCACGTCTACCGAGCGCTCCGTGAAGGTCGGGATCACCGGCAAGTACATCGCCCTTCGGGACAGCTACGCCAGCATCATCAAGGCGCTGGAGCACGCGGGCGCCGCCAACGGGGTGCACGTCGAGCTGGACTGGATCGACACCACCGACGTCGACGACGCGAACGTCGCCGACACGCTCTCGGACGTCGACGCCATCATCGTGCCCGGCGGGTTCGGCGTCCGAGGCACGGAGGGCAAGATCGCCTGCGTCCGCCACGCCCGCGAAAACGCCCTGCCCTATCTCGGCATCTGTCTGGGCTTCCAGATGGCCGTCGTCGAGTACGCGCGGAACGTCTGCGGCATGCCCGGTGCGGGCAGCACCGAGATCACCCCCGACTGCGAGGACCCCGTCATCGACATCCTGCCCGACCAGAAGAAGATCGAAGGGTTGGGCGGAAACATGCGCCTCGGCGGGCAGGACGTGGACATCACGCCGGACACCCTCGCGGCCGAACTGTTCGACGGCGCCGAACGCGTGCGGATGCGGTTCCGCCACCGCTACGAGGTGGACCCCCGGTACGTCGACGCGCTCACCGAAGGC
>CAZADC010000356.1:0-4165 GCA_964483755.1 uncultured Planctomycetaceae bacterium
AACCTGCTGAACGAAGACCGGTGACACCACGATTGAAGGTTCTTCCGAATCCGCATTGTTGAAAACCATGACGTCTATAGGAGCACCGACAAAGAGCCTTGGCAACGAACGACCGCTCCTGATGTGCTTCAGGAAATCAGCGCACTCCTGCGATAGCTGCATGGCCATCCGGCCGCCAGAAGACAGAACCCGCAGGTCGGGCCGTTTCAAAGAGATGAACTTGCGATTCTCCTGTGAAGCGTATCCACTAACCTTCGCTCGATCCTCTAGCCGAACACATTCCGCGTAGTAAAGACATAGCCGACGGAAAGGATCCCACCTGGAAGAAGGCAGAACGCCCTGACGAATCTCCGAGAATCGGCGCAAGGCGCTCCGTTCACCCCCGGACGATCGCTGCTTCCCGTCTGTCCCGTGTGCCGAACTGGAAGTGGGCGCCACCCACTGCCAACGGATACCGCCGATTAGCTTCGCCTTGCCCTGCTGCTGGAGCTCGCGCAGCGCGTCTTGTACCTCAACCAGGCGAACCCCCAGGCGTTTGCGCATCTCCCGGCCCGTGAGCCCCCTAGCGTTTGACTGAAGGAGACGCTCGATTTCGCGGCTGAGGTCGACCGTGTTGTCCCGCGCAGCTTCACTCATCGCCGTCCGCCGGTAGAAACTCGTCTATCCCGAAATGGATTATCCGCTTTCGAATGCTGATCTTACATATCGCCAGCGGGTTCGTCCCCGAACGGTGCTACCGTAGCACGTCTCAGCAGCGGGGGCAAGCGTCTCTCGTCGAAGGGACGGTACCCCGTCGGCCATCCTGCGCCGTCTCGCGTGTGGCATTGGACGCGCCTTACCCGATGCCCGCCATCCTACCCGGAGAGGGATCGCCCGACAGCCTCGGCCCGACGGAGTTCCGGGCGTTCGCCCGTGATGATCGGCTCCGGCCGACACCCCGCGACCGTCAGTCGCTCGATGGGCTCGATGCCCCAGTACCGTTCCAGACACCGGGCCATCCAGTCCTGCACGCCGGCGTAGAGACTCGCGTCACCGGCGCCCTGCGTCGTCCCGATCACTGCCCGCACGCCCTGCCGCGGATAGCGGCTCTCCAGTTCCGGCGGCGGCCCGAGGTAGCAATACAGCCGCTGCAGGAAAGCCATCATCTGAGAGGACACGTGGTCCATGTAGATCGGCGAGGCCAGCACCAGCACGTCCGTCTCCGGCGCCAGTCGATAGAAACGGCTCATGTCGTCGGCGATGATGCAGCGCGCCGTCGTCTTGCAGGCCAGGCAAGCGTCACAGTGCGCGAAGCGCATTTCGGCGAGTTCGAACATCTCCGTATGGCAGCCCGCCTCGTCGGCGCCGCGGAGGACCGCTCGCACCAGCTGGGCGGTGTTCCCGCCTTGACGTGCGCTACCGTTGATTCCGACGACTCGCATGGGATGCCTCCCATCAAGTTTGAAGGGAACGACGCTCCATAGGGGCTGTCTTCGCTGGGCGGCTCCGGCGGCGAATGGCTTCCGCGGTCCCAGCCCTCTCGGCCGTCCGCCGATCATCCATGCATCCCGCGGCTTGTCGCAGCTGAATAGATCATTGGCGCCACAGTACTCTGCCGGTATTGTATCCACAGTGTCAAGCGTGCCCATGCGTGGGTTGCCGGGCACGATCAGGGCGGGCCCATCGAGAGCCGTATCGGAAAGCTGCTGTAGAAGCATGGACGACTGACGCCGCGCCAGCGGCTGGGAGGTTTGCCGTATGAGCAACCGCCGTCCTCAGACGATCCAGTTCTTCCTGCCGCACGGGGAGCCGCGAGGCATTCGCATCGCGCAGATCACCACGCGAATCCTACAGGCCATCTACGTGCCTCGAAGCAGGCTCAAGGAGGCCGGCGATCGCTCCGAGCTACGATCCGTCGGCGTGTACTTCCTCTTCGGTCAGCCCGAAGAGGCGGCCAAGCCGCTGTGCTACATCGGGGAGGCCGAGGACTGCTACATTCGCCTGAAGCAGCACAACGTGGGCAAGGACTTCTGGAAGCAGGCCATCGCCGTGGTGTCCAGGACGGGGACGTTCACGAAGGCCCACGCGCGATACCTTGAGTGGTACTGCATCTGCCAGGCGCGGGAAGTCGGACGCTACGCCCTCGAAAACGGCAACAACAGCGGCGAGCCGTTCATCACCGAGCCCATGCGGGCCGACCTCATGGATGCGTTCGACACGCTGAACGCCTTGACGTCCACCTTGGGCTTCCCCGTCGTCGAACGGCGCCCCGCGGAAGACGAATCCGAGCTGTTCTTCCTCTCCGGCAAGGACGCGGAGGCCAAGGGACAGATGGTCGAGGACGGTTTCATGGTCCTGGCCGGCTCCCTGGCCCGCAAGGACATGGTCCCGTCCGCCACGAGCTGGCTGCCCGCACGACGCGAGAAGCTCTTCGAAAGCGGCGTCCTTGAAGATGACGGGGACCGGCTCCTGTTCACCGAGGACTACGCGTTCGACACCCCCACCGGTGCCGCGACGATGGTTGCCGGGGCATCCGCGAACGGCTGGACGGCATGGAAGAACAAGGCCGGCAAGACACTTAGTGAGTTGAAGCGAGGGCCTCAGGACGAGGCGGAGGAGCAAACCGCCGGCGCGCCGTGATGCAAGGCGCCGCTGGGCGGCCTGGCCGGACGGATCGCGACGCAATGCCGTAGAGAGGACATTGACGATGGGGTTTCGTTTCTTTCGCAGGATGAACATCGCCCCCGGCGTGCGGCTGAACTTCAGCAAGTCGGGCGTCTCACCGTCGTTCGGCGTGCGGGGGGCGCGGGCGACCATCGGCCGACACGGCATCCGCAGGACGGTGGGCATCCCCGGCACGGGCCTGTTCTACACGGAGGTGGACAGTGACGGCAGCCGGGGAGGCCGATCCGGCCGGCAGCCCGCCCCACCGCTTCCCGAGCCGCGCCACAAGCTGAACCTGGGCTTTTCGAGCGGATATTCACGCCGAAGGAGGAGCGGGCCTTTGTCGACGGCTGCAAGGCGTACGTCGAGGGCAACACTCGCAAGGCGGCCGACGAACTGCGAGGGGCGACGCACCTGGCCGACGGGGCGTTCCTGGCCGGCTTCCTGGCGATCAACGCCGACCGCCTGGATGAGGCCGAGCGGTATCTCCGGCAGGCGGCGATCAAGCACGCGTCGCTCGGCACGCACTTCGAGAAATACGATCTGGCGGTCGAGCTGGCGCTGCCGATCACCGAGTTCGTGATCGCCCACATCCGCCCGTCGAAGCGCGGCGTGCTGCTGGGCCTGGCCTAGCTGTACCAGGCGCAGGATCGCGTCAAGGACGCGTTGAACTGCCTGAAACGCCTTCGCCGCGACGACCCGGACGATGTCGTCGTGAACCTGTCGGTGGCGGAGCTGGTCCTGGAGGCCGCGCCCGACGACAAGCGGCTGGCCAGGCAGGTCGTCGAGCTGGCCGGGGACGTTGACAACGAATCCTCCGTCCACGCCGCCCTGATGCTCTACAAGGCCCAGGCGCTGCGAACGCTCGGCCTCAACGTCGCCGCCCGTGACGTGCTGACGGCCGCCTGCCGCAAGAGGAAGGACCGCAACGCGGAGCTGCTGCGGGCCATCCGCTACGAGCGGGCCTGCGTGTACGAGCAGCTCGGCCGGAAGGCGGACGCTCGGCGGGAGTTCGAGAAGCTCTACGCCGATGATCCGTACTTGGAGGATGTAGCCGAGCGGCTGGGGCTGTCCGGTTGACGCGGTATGTAACCAGATCACCAAGACCGCGGAGAATTGCTCGCGATGCGCTTGACGGACCCGACGGCGGGCGCTACTATTCATATAGTTGATCGGTTCCCCCCCGGCCGATCAACTCGAACCGGCCGGCGTCAGGTCCTCCCCGCCTGACGTTGGCCATTTGTTTGCGCTGGCGGCGGGTACCGCAACGTGACGGCCGCTATCCAAGCTGCTCCAGCGTGTCGAGCACCACCGGGATGCTCTCGGCCCAGTTGGCGGGCATGTCCTCGGAGATCTCGAACGCCAGCCCGCGCTTGCCGGCACGCTGCCGCAGGCCGGCGACCGCCTCGGCAAGCTGCTCGGCCGGCCTGGCATAATGCTGGACGTTGATGTTGCCCCAGAAGCACTTGTCCGGCCAGAGTCGGCGGGCCTGGTCGTAGGTCAGGTCGCCTTCCGGCGGCTC
>CAZADC010000357.1:0-4150 GCA_964483755.1 uncultured Planctomycetaceae bacterium
TGGTTCCAGTATACCGCCTGAAGGTCCGTCTCGGCCGTCGCTCCGGTGGTCACGCCGCACAGCACGACGCGCCCGCCGCGGCGGACGGCCTGGATGTCGATCGGCCAGGTCGCGGCGCCGACCGCGTCGAGCGCGACGTCCGCGCCCCGGCCGTCGGTGAAGTCCGCGACGGCGCGGGCGACGTCGGCCTGCGCGTAGTTGATCGTCCCGGCCGCGCCGAGCGCTTCGGCCCGCTTGAGCTTCTCGTCGGACGACGACGTGACGATCGTGAGCGCGCCGAGCAGGCGCGCGATCTGCAAGCCGGCGAGGGCGACGCCGCCGCCGATCCCGTGGATCAGCACCGTCTCGCCGGCGGTCAGCTTCGCACGCGTCACGAGCATCCGCCAGGCGGTCACCCACGTCAGCGGCAGGGCGGCCGCCTCGCTCCAGTCCAGGTGCTTCGGCTTGGGGTGAAGATTTCGTGCGGGCACGGCGACGAACTCGGCGAACGTGCCGGGACGCGCCATGCCGACCAGGGCGAATTCCGTGCAGAGGCTCTGCTGGCCGCGCAGGCAGAACTCGCAGCGCCCGCAGCTCAGCGCCGGGTTCAGCAGGACCTCGTCGCCTTCGCGGACGCTCGTGACGCCTTCCCCGACGTCGGCGACGACCCCCGCCGCGTCGCTTCCGAGCACGTGGGGCATGGGAATGTCGGCGCGCCCGCCTTGCCGAACCCAGATGTCGAGGTGATTCAACGCCGCCGCTCGCACCTCCAGCAGCGCTTCGCCGTCCCCGGGGCGCGGATCGTCAAGTTCGCCGACCTCCAGCCGGTCGATGTCGCCGTGATCTCGTATGAAGGCCGCCTTCATGGGCTTTCCTTCGCATGCCATCGGCGCGTTATGCTCGAAGGGCATGTCCCTGTCCGGGCCGGGTCAGCCCAGTCACTCACGGTCCATTATTGGCGCGGCGCGGTCGCTCTCCAACCGGATGACGCATCTCGGCGGATCACGGCGCAGCGTCTCAGGCGCTTTCCGGAGGCGCTTCTGGGGGCCTTCGGAGGGCGATTATAGGTGGGCTGCTGCCGCCAGGGGGTGTTAGTGCCTAAGGGCATCACCTTAGTATGTCATGCTATGATATAGAGTTAAGCGCTTGGAATGCAGCGACTTGGGCGGGCTTCAAAAAAAGTTAACAAAACCCGGTTTTTTCGGAACATTTCCGGAGCAAATCGCCAATAATATAGGTGAGCGAGCGAGAGGGGTTCCCGCCTATAGCCCCTCCGGCCGGCAGTGGTTTTGTCCTCCTTTCCCACTGCCGGCCGCTTTTATGCGCAGAGGCTGGAGGGGGTCGGACGACGCAGAGGGCTGACGCGAGGCTCGGCTGGAGGGAGATGCTACTGTCCGTCCTGAAGCGCGCCGATGATCCCCCGCACGTCATCGACGTGGTGCCGGCGCAGATAGTCGGCGATGCCCTCGCGGATGTCGACGAGGCAAGCCGGGTTGACGAACAGCGCCGTGCCGATCGCCAGCCCGGTCGCCCCGGCCAGCAGGAATTCCAGCGCGTCGCGGGCGTGCTGGATGCCGCCCATCGCGATGATCGGCACGCCCGTCCGTCGAGCGACCTGCGCGTACACCCGCCGGACCATGTGCACGGCGATGGGGTGAATCGCCGGTCCGCTCAGCCCGCCCGTTCCGTTCGCCAGCACGGGTCTTCGCCGCTCCACGTCGATCGTCATGGCCGTGAAGGTGTTGACGAGGCTCAACGCGTCGGCGCCCGCTTCGACGGCGGCGGCCGCGGTACACGCAATGTCCGTCACGTTCGGCGAGAGCTTGACGATCAGGATCGTTCGCCGGCAGCGGCGCTTCACCTCGGCCGTGATGTGCGACACCTGCTCGGCGTCCACGCCGAACGCGATGCCGCCCGCCTTGACGTTCGGGCAGGAGATGTTCAGCTCGACGCCGCGGACGACGTCCACGTCCTGCAGCGCTTCGACCACCGCGCAGTAGTCCTCGATTGTCGTGCCGGCGACGTTCACGAAGACGGGAACGCCCAGCTCCACCAGCAGGGGGACCTTCTCTTCGAGGAACCGCTCGAGCCCGACATTCGCCAGGCCGATCGCGTTGAGCATGCCCGCGCGGGTCTCGACGATGCGGGGGTACTCGTTGCCCTGGCGCGGCTCGGTCGTGATGGATTTCGTCACGAACGCGCCGAGCTGGTCGAGGTCGAGGAAGTCGGCGTACTCGTCGGCGTATCCGCACGTTCCGCTGGCGGTCATCAGCGGGTTGGCGAGCTGCACGCCCGCGATGTCGACTGCGAGGTTCGGCTTGTCGTTGCTGTCGGCGATGATTCGCTCCTGTTCTTGCTGCAGGCGGCGCGCCTGGCTTCACGAAAGCGTATTCGGTTCGGCCGGCCCCCACAAGTTCCGTCGGCGGCATTGCTGCGCGCTGCGGCTGGCCGGCGCCCGGCAGGTTCCGCCCGACCGGGCGGGCGAGCGCCCGTCCGCGGCTGCGGGTACGGAGCCCGCGGGCTAAGACGCTTGCCACGTCGTCCGCTGCAGGTGGCGGATCTGGTCCTCGCCGTGCCAGTAGTAGACCGTCACGAGCCGCCCGTCGGCGAGCTGGGCGGTGCTGGGGTACCCCATGTCCGGGTCGAGCCCGTCGTCGCGCAGGACGATTTCCTGCGGCCAGGTCCGCCCTTCGTCCTCGCTCAGGTACGCGCGGATGCCGAAGGGCTCGCGCCGGTAGCCGCGCGTCCACAGTACCCGTCCGTCGGCGAGCAGGCGGAGGTCGGCCGGGCTGCTGGCCCCGCACCAGATGCCCGTGTCGACGGTCTCGCTCCAGGTCCGCCCGCCGTCGAGAGAGACGTTCTGGAAGTAGTCGCCCTTCGGCGTGCGGTGGACCGCCAGCAGGCGCCCGCCGGGCGTCAGGACCAGGCGCGTCTCGTGGAAGTCGACGTCGCCGGGGGCGTCGTCCGTGATGCAGGACGGCGCGCCCCACGTCAGTCCGCGGTCGCGTGACCGGAGCACCATGCCGTGCGCCTGGGTGTCCTCGCCGCGATAGGCGGTCACGGGCAGCAGCAGCTCGCCGTCGGGCAGCTCGCAGACGTCGCCGTGGCACATCACGGCCGCCCAGCCCGGCGGCTCGGCGATGCGAGCCGGCGGCGTCCAGGTGTACCCGTCGTTGTCCGAGCGGACCATGAACACCCCGCCGTAGGCCGCCTCGACGCCCAGCCATTCGATGCGCTGACGCCGCGGCAGACCGTCCAGGCGGTCGGCGCTCCCGGCCGGGGCGCACACCCAGTGGAAGGCGTTGACCAGCAGCGCGCCGTCGGACAGCCGGGCGATCGCCGTGCCGTTGCCCCCGACGGGGTCGGGCGTCTCCTGTCCGAACCACGTCCGCCCGCCGTCCCGGCTGCGGAGCATGGACGTCCGGGTGGTCGGGTCCAGGTGGGTGCAGCGTCCGCGCCACTTGGCCTCGCGGAACACCAGCAGCAGTTCGCCGTCCGGCAGGGCCGCCAGCATGGAGATGGGCCCGCAGTATGAATCCTCGCTTCGGTAGACCACGTCGGTTTCCGGCATGGGGTGTCCTTTCGTCGGTGGCCAGGCGGAGGCGGGCGACTCTCTCGTCGCGGCGCGGCGGCCTGGGAAGGCCGCCGCGCTTCACCCATGTGCAGTCTGCTCAAGGAGCTTCGGCGCGCATAGCCTCCGGCAGGTAGGGCGTCACGCGGCGGACGGTGCCCTCGCCGATGCCGTGCACCGCCTGCAGGTCCGCCGCCGTGCGGAAGCACGCGCCGCCGTGCGTACGGCGGTAGGCGATGATCGCCTCGGCGCGGGTCGGGCCGACGCCCGGCAGCCGCAGGAGCGAGGCGAACGAGGCCGCGTTCGGGTCGATCCGCTCCCGCGCCGTGTCGGCCAGATCGGGACGGACGGGCAACCGTTCGCCGGCCGGGGCGTGGGGACGGAGCAGGGCGAGGATCAACAGGGCGGCCGCCAGCGCACAGATCGCTGCCAGCGTGACAGTGTTCCGCCGGCGCCAGGCCAGGTCGAGCTTTGCCTTGCGATCGGAGGTCAACGTCCGTTGTCCGGTTGGGCCTTCCGCGAGCGGCCGCCGCCGTTGGCGCGGGCGCTCGAGGCCAGCCAGGCGCGGAAGTTCCGCAGTTCGCGGTAGGCGAGCTTGGC
>CAZADC010000358.1:0-4140 GCA_964483755.1 uncultured Planctomycetaceae bacterium
CCCTCGACCACGCTGCCCTCGGCCCAGCGCACCGACGCGCCGACCCACGGGTCGTCCTGCATCTGCTTGAGCGAGAGCGTGATCCGCTGGCGGTCCGGTTCGATGCTCAGCACGCGGACCTTGACCGTTTCGCCTGTCTCCAGGACGTCGCCCGGGTGGCGGATGCGCCGCAGGCTGATCTCGCCGATCGGAATCAGCCCCTCGACGCCCTCCTCCAGCTCGACGAACGCGCCGAAATCGGTCAGGTTCGTCACCCGCCCGGTGACGACGGAATCCGCCGGCCACTTGTGCTCGGCGCCGGTCCAGGGGTCGGGTTTTGTCTGCTTGAGCCCCAGCCCGATCTTCCGCTCCTCGCGGTCGAGCTTGAGGATCTTGACGTCGATCTCCTGGCCTTCCTGGACGATGTCCTCGGGCTTCTCGACGCGCGACCAGCTCATGTCGCTGATATGCAGCAGCCCGTCGGCGCCGCCGATGTCCACGAACGCGCCGTAGGGCATGACGTTCCGCACCACGCCGCGGACGACCTGACCTTCTTCGAGCGTCTCCCAGAGCTTCTCCCGCTGCTCGGCGGCCTCGATCTCCAGCAGCGCCCGGCGGGAGACGATCAGGTTCCGCTCCGACCGGTTGGCCTCGACCACCTGGCAGCGGAGCTTCTCGTTGACGTAGTCTCCGACCTCCTCGACGTGGTACATCTCGATCTGGCTGATGGGCATGAACGCCCGGATGCCGTTGATCTTCAGCTCGAGCCCGCCGGTATTGGTGCCGGTGACGCGCCCTTCGACGATCTGTCCCTTCTCGAGCGTCTCCCAGCTTGCCTCCTCCGGCGCGCCCTTGCGGGCGAGCGCGAGCAGCCCGTTCTCCTCGTCGTACCCGCGGACGACGACCTCGATGCCCTGTCCTTCCTCGGGCAGGCCCTCGTCCTCCCCGAACTGCGAGGCGGGCAGCACGCCCTCGCTGCGTCCGCCGAGATCCACGAAGATATCCTCCCCGTGGCGGGCGATCACCGTGCCGGTTCGGACCTGCTCCTCGTCGCCCGGCGCGGCCCGCCCGCTGTCGGCGGCCAGCAGGTCGTCGAGGTTCATATCGCCCAGCGCCGCGTCCACCTCGCGTTGGAGTTGCTCGTCGAGGCTTCCGCCGGTCGGCTGCTGCTCGTTCTGTTCCGGACTCATGGGACTTCCCTTAGGGTGTGGCGTCGCTGAATCTCCGCAGACCCCGACTATACCGTCTCTGCAGGCGGGGCGTAAAGACGAGTCGGACCGGACTCGGCGCATGTCCGCCCGGTTTCGCGATGCAGCCGCCGGGCGGGAAGGGCGCTACTTCAGGCCCATTGCCGTCAGGTTGCGGTAGCTGATCGCCAGCGCCTCGAACGGGTCCTTGCCGTAGCAGTCGTCCTGCTCGATCAGGGCGAACGCCACGCCGCCTTCCTCGCACGCGGCGAGGATCGCTTCCCAGTTCAGGTTGCCCTCGCCGATCTCGGCGAAGCGCTGCTCCTTCTGCGGATCGGTGACGATCGTCATGTCCTTGAAGTGCACCAGCGGCTCGCGTCCGGCGCAGCGGCGGACCCACGCGGCCGGGTCGCCGCCGCCGGCGGTGATCCAGTACGTGTCGATCTCGGCCTTGACGTGCTCGCCGCTCGCCTGCTCGTACAGCGCCCCCAGCCACGTCGCCCCGTTGATCCGCGCCAGCTCGTGGTTGTGGTTGTGGTAGGAGAAGTCCATCCCCTCGGCCGAGAGCTTCTCGGCGATCGGGGCGATCTCGTCGAGGAACTTCTTCAGCCCGTCGGCCGAGAAATACTCGCCCGGCAGCCCGCCGATTGCCGGGTGGGAGCAGCCCCACAGCTTGTGGGTCTCGATCACCGTGTCGAGATCTTCGAGGAACTGTCCCCATCCCATGTGGGTCGCGGCGATCGTCACGCCGGCGTCCTCGGCCGCGCGGGCGACGTCCTTGGGGTCGACCGGTCCGAAGCCGGAGACCTGCACGGTCGTGTAGCCGATTTCGCGGACCTTGCGGAACGTCTCGGCGACGCCCTCGATGTCCTGGCAGAATTCACGGCACGTGTAGAGCTGGGCTCCCAGGGTCGGCTTGGCCATCTTCAACTCCAGTTCGGGTTCGGATTCGGGTTGGTCAGGACTGCGGTTTCGCGTCTTCGAGCTGCTGGATGAGGCGGTTCTCGTGCATTCGCGCGCTGAGCCAGTACCCCAGCACCGCGCCGCCGCACCCCGCCGTCGCCCAGTCCACGGGCAGGGCGCGGGCGTACAGCGGCAGGCGAATCCAGGACAGGGCGGTCACCTCCGTCGCGGATGCCGCCGCCAGAACGTACAGGATCACCGCCAGGCAGATCGGCGTCGCCAGCGCGACGATGCTGTAGGGCGTGGGGAGCACCTGGTGGGCGATCAGCACCGCCAGCATCATCCCCGCGAACACGCCGAAGAGAATCTGCCCCCGCTGCGGCGAGCGGATGAGAATCAGGCACAGCGTCGCGCCGACCAGCAGCGACAGAAGCAGGCACCCGGCGCTGCGGGCCAGGACCTTCCTGTTATAGCCCGCGGGCAGCGGGTCGCGCTGCGTGCGCCCGGCGATCCGCGCCGCCAGCGCCTCCAGCACGCTCGCCTCGAAGCCGCCGATCCACCAGTCCCACTTCGGCGAGCTCAGTGCCGCCTGGCGCTGCGCCTCGCCGAGGCGTTCGAGCGGCCCGCGCCATCTCCACCGCGGACGGGCGGCGCCCGCCGCGCGGCGCACGAGCAGCACGATGCCCGCGACCCCCGCCACCACCACCGCGAGAATCAGCGTCTCGCCGATCATGGCCGCGTACATCCGCGCGAAGGAATCCGTCTGCTCCCACAGCAGCCCACGGATCTGCGGCGACCGCATCGACACGCCGGCCGCCCCGATCAGCGTCGCCAGCAGCGCGCCTTCCGGGCGGGAGAGGATCGTCAGCAGGGCGCACCCGGCCGCCAGGACCCACGCGACGCCCGCCAGCGTCGCCAGCGCGCCGTAGCTGCCGGTGGACACGAAGCTCACCGGCCCGGCGGGGTCCCACGGACGGACCAGACGCCACAGCAGGAAGTACACCACCGCCAGCGTCGCGGCGGTGGCGACCTGGACCTGAAGCTTCTCCCAAAAATGGATGCGTCGGTGGCTCATGGGTCTCGACACCGGCCCGGAAACGGGCTATAGTCATCGTTTCCGTCGGCCGATCGGCGGCCATCGTAACGGCATCCGCAGGCAAAGGCAATCGCATGAGCAACGTCGTCGTCGAGAAAATCACCGCCCAGGCCGTCCAGGCCGACAAGAGCATCGTTCTTCCGGAAGCCTCCGACCCCCGCGTGCTCCACGCCGCCCGCCGCATCACCGACGAGAACTACGCGCGCGTCGTCCTGCTCGGCGCGCCGGATGACCTGGCGGCCCTCGCCGACGACGAGGGCGTCTCGCTGGACGGCGTCGAGCTCGTCAATCCCGCCGACGACGCGGACCGCGCCGAATACGTCGACGTTCTCCACGAGCACCGCAAGGCCAAGGGCATGTCACGCGACGACGCCGACAAGCTCCTCCGCCGCGAGGTGTACTACGGCGGCATGATGGTCGGAGCCGGGCGGGTCGACGGCATGGTCTCCGGCAGCCTGTGCCCCACGCGCGACACCGTTCGCAGCGCCCTGTTCGGCGTCGGGCTCGCGGAGGGCAACCGGACCGTCTCGGCCTGCAGCATCATGGTCACGCAGGTCAAGGAGATCGGCGTCGACGGCGCGGTGATCTTCGCCGACACCGGCGTCGTGCCCGAGCCCACCGTCGAGCAACTCGCCGACATCGCCGTCGCCTCGGGAGACTCCTGCAAAGCGCTGCTCGGCGTCGAGCCGTACGTCGCGATGCTGAGCTTCTCGACGAAGGGCTCGGCCTACAGCCCGGCCGTCCAGAAGGTCATCGACGCGACGAAGCTCGCCCAGTCGAAACGACCGGAGATGAACCTCGACGGAGAGATGCAGTTCGACGCGGCCGTCATTCCGGCCATCGCCGAGCGGAAGGCGAAGGACTCCCCGGTCGCCGGGCGCGCGAACACGCTCGTGTTCCCCGACCTGTCGTGCGGGAACATCGCCTACAAACTCGTCGAGCGGCTGGGCGGTGCGGCGGCGCTCGGCCCGCTTC
>CAZADC010000359.1:0-4138 GCA_964483755.1 uncultured Planctomycetaceae bacterium
TCCTGGTCCTGCGCCGTCTGCCGGCCGAGTTCCGCCAACCGACCTGGCGGTTGGGATCACCAAAAACTCCCCCGCCAGGTTCGGATCGAGCGCCCGCAGCGTCTCGACGTGGCGGACGTACTGGTCGGTGACGCGCGCGATGGGGATGTCGTAGATGTCCACCTCTTCCCGCCGGATCAGGTACAGCAGCAGATCCAGCGGTCCGTTGTAGATGTCGAGGTTGACGCGATAGTCTTCCATGGTCGCCCAGCCTAGCCGCGAAGGCCTCCGTCCGCCAGCGCGGCGCTACGTCCGAAACGCCTCCGCCGGTCCCCACGGGGCGAGCGAGACGGTGATGTACGCGTTGGTGGCCGAGTCCTGCTGCTCATACGCGAAGCGCCACATCCGCCGGACCATCTCGCGCTTGATCTGCTGATGCTCCGGGCTGTCGGCAAGATTGTTCATCTCGTCGGGGTCGTTGCGAAGGTCGTACAGCTCGTCGAGGTCGAAGCCGTTGAAGACATACTTGAAGTCCTTGGTCGTCACGGAGCGCTGCGTGTAGTAGAGCTCGACGCCGTCGCACTGGGTGTGGATGGCTTCGCGCCAGCCGGCGGGGCGCTCGTTGCGGAGGAAGGGGACCAGGCTGCGCCCGACGAGCGATTCGTCCGGCCGTCCGCCGGCGAGCTCGGTGAACGTGGGTGCGAAATCGGCGAGGGAGACCAGCTCCGTAACGCGCCGCCCCGGCGCAGCGACGCCGTTCGGCCAGCGGACGACGGCGGGCACGTGATACGCCCCGCGGAAGCAGGGGATGCCCTTGCAGAACAGCCCGTGGTCCCCGCAGTAGTCGCCGTGATCGGAGCAGTAGAGCACGAGCGTGTTGTCAGCCTGGCCGGTGCGGTCGAGGGCCTGGAGCAGCCGTCCGAACTGCTCGTCGAGGTAGGTGCACATCGCCCAGAAGTGGCGGATGCCCTCGCGGACTTCCCGCTCGCTGAGCTGTCCCCAGCGCATGTCGCGCATCCGTCTGTAGACGCGGGGCTTGTCGGCGAGGGCGTCTTCATAGCTCGCCGGGAGCGGCACGTCGTCGAGATCGTACATGTCCAGGTACTTCTGCGGGGCGAAGTAGGGATCGTGCGGGGCAGTGGCGCCCACGAACAGGCACCACGGGGCGTCGCCGTCGGCGAACCGGTCGATCGCCTCGACGCCCAGCGACGTCGCCTTTTCATCATGCGGGTGCTCGTCGCGGGTCCCGTACGTGACGTACGTTCCGTATCCGGGGCGGAGAATCTGTCCCTCTCCACGCTGCGTCGGGTCGGGCTCGGCCGCCAGCTTCTCGTAGTGCTCCCAGCTCTGCCCGTGGAAGTCGCCCCGCCCGCCGGAGACCATCAGCTCCTCCCACCCGCGGTCGGAGGGACCTTCCTCGACACTGACGTGCCACTTGCCCGAGAACGCCAGCCGGTACCCGGCGTCGGCCAGGTCCTCGCTGAAGAGCCGCACGCCTTCGCTCAGCCCGGCCGAGAGGCGCTGCCCGTTGCAGACGTTGTTCCACACGCCGTGGCGCGACGGGTACAGTCCGCTGTGGAACGTCGCCCGCGCCGGGCAGCAGTGCGGCGACGGACAGAAGGTCTCGCTGAAGGTCAAGCCGTCGCGGGCCAGCGCGTCGACGTTCGGCGTCCGACAGGGATGCTCGGCAAGCACCGTATCGCCGCGCTGGTGATCGGTCATGAAGATCAGGACGTTCGGGCGATCGGCGGTCGGCGTGGTCGGTTCACTCATGGGGCGGTTTCTCCGTTGGAGGCGCATGCTGCATGCTCAGCGATTCGTGACGATCCCGCAGGCCTCGCGGACGCGATCCATCGTTCGCTCGGCCACCTCGCGGGCGCGCCGTCCGCCGTCGCGGAGGACGTCGCGGACGGTGTCGAGGTCCTGCTCCAGCTCGGCGTAGCGCTCGCGCGCCGCGGCGAAGTACTCGTTGATCATCTCGGCGAGGCGCGTCTTGGCGTGCCCGTAGCCGTATCCGCCCGCGCGGTACTTCGCGGCGATCTCCTCGGCCTCTTCGGGCTCGGCGAACAGGCGGATCAGCGCGAAGACGTTGCAGGCGTCGGGATTCTTGGGCTCTTCCAGCGGGGTCGAGTCGGTGACGATCTGCTTGCACCGCTTCGTGGTGCGTTTGGGTGTCTCGAATATCTCGATCGTGTTCTCGTAGCTCTTGGACATCTTCTGCCCGTCGATGCCCGGCACGACGGCGACCTCGGGCACGATGTAGGGCTCCGGCAGGACGAGGGCCTCCTCGCCGTAGGCCTGATTGAACTTCCCGGCCAGGTCGCGGGTCATCTCGATGTGCTGCTTCTGGTCGGCGCCGACGGGCACGACGTTGCTGTCGTAGATGACGATGTCGGCCGCCTGGAGCACGGGATAGTCCAGCAGCCCCATGTTCGCGGGCAGTCCGCGGGCGATCTTGTCCTTGTAGCTCGTGCCCTTCTCCATGAGGCTCACCGGGCAGAGGCAGTTGAGCACCCAGCACAGCTCGGTGACCTGGGGTACGTCGCTCTGGGCGAAGAACACCGCGCGCTGCGGATCGAGCCCGAGCGCGAGGTACGCCGTGGCGACGTGCATCGTGATCGTCTCCAGGCGCTCCTTGTCGGCGAGACTCGTCAGGGCGTGGTAATTGGCGATGAAGTAGAAGCACTCATTGCCTTCTTCGTGCAGGCGAAGGTGCTGGCGGATGGCGCCGAAGTAGTTGCCGACATGCAGCCGGCCGGACGGTTGGATTCCTGAAAGCACTCTCATATTCGTTCTCGCATCTCGGGGGCGGGCCCGGACGGCCGGGCCGGGGGCGTCAGCGGCGCCGCGGGTCGGCGCCGAACGGGTGGAGTCGGCGGCGTCAGGGGCGGTCACGCCTCCCTCTGCCGCCGCGGCCAGACCCAGCGGGCGAGCGGGAATCGCGGCGCCGCGTCGGCGCGCGGCCCCGACCGACCGGCGCGGACGCGACGGCGGCCGGACGTCGGCACGGTGACAGTCGGGCTCGTCATGGTGCGTGCATTGTAACCGGCCGGGCGGACGCGCCAAGTCATGCGGTTTGCTCCCCCGAAGGTCCGGCGGGTAGAATCGTGCGCCCGATCCGCACGACCCGTCAAAACGGAACCGTTCTCAGCAGGGAGCCGCCATGAATTTCGTCTTCGTCATGACCGACACGCAGAACAAGTCCATGGTCGGGGCTTACGGGAACCCGCAGGTGGACACGCCCAACCTCGACCGCCTGGCGGCCGAGGGCATCCGCTTCGAGCGCGCGTACACCGCCTGCCCGCTCTGCACGCCGGCGCGCGGGGCGCTGTTCACCGGGCTGCATCCGCAGGTCAACGGGGCGTGGATGAACAACGTCGCCCCGCACCGCGAGCACGCCCTGGCGGGTGCGATCTTCCGTCACTACGGCTACCGGGCGGGCTATACGGGCAAGTGGCACCTGGACGGCTCGTCCTACTTCGGCAACGGGCGGCCCGAGGGCGGGTTCGAGCCGGACTGGTGGTACGACGGGAAGCGCTACCTGGAGGACATCGGCCCCGACATGGCCGCGAAGTACCGCTCGTGCAAGACGCCGGAGGAACTGCGTGAGGCGGGCTTCACCGAGCCGACCATGTGGGCGCACCGCGTCGCCGATCGGGCGGTCGACTTCCTCGAACAGGTCGGCGACGACGACTTCCTGCTCGTGGTGAGCTTCGACGAGCCGCACGGGCCGTTCGTCGCGCCGCCGGAATACTGGGAGAAGTTCTCCGGCGAGGAGATTGCGAAGCGCGGCAACTTCGGCGTCTTCCCCGAGGGCAAGCCCGAGCTGCTGAAGGTGCAGGCCCGCCAGCGCGACATCCCGGACTGGGAGACGTTCCGTTCGGGCTGGCACGCGCGCGTCTGGCACGGGTGCGAACGCCCCACGGCGGCGGGCGCCGCAGGGATTGTAGGCCCCACAATTCTTCCGTCGGGGGTGCTGGCCGCAGCCGGTAAGCCCGGCGCAAACGATCGCGTTGCGGTTGCGGGAATCGGGTGTGGCCGACGCAGCGGCCAACTCCTGAGCTTACCGCCGGACGCACAATTCGTGGCCTTTGCCGATGTGTTTCAGGAACGCCTCGATGCACGCAAAGAGAAGTATCCCAAGGCCGATCTCTACCAG
>CAZADC010000360.1:0-4104 GCA_964483755.1 uncultured Planctomycetaceae bacterium
GGTCACCCGTCGTGGCAGCACCCGGGTCCAGCCGGTCCAGGCGCCGATCACCAGGAAGGGCTTCGAGTCCCGGAACACGATGGTCGGGCACATGCCGGTGAACCGCGCCTTGCCGGGCTGGATCGAGCCGGGCCGGCCGGGCCGCGGTACGGCCAGGCGAACGCCTGCTCGCCGGCGTCGAGCGGCCCGACAAAGTGCTCCTTCGCGGCGGCGAGCACCTGGCGGACGGTGTCGGCGTAGACCGTCGGGTCGGCGAGGTAGTCGCCGCGCCGGGGGAACTCTTCGCTGACCGGGATCGGCCAGGCGGCGCACGCGATGCCGTCGTCGAATGCCGTGCCGCTGATGTACGGGCCGACGATCGCGTCGTAGTCCGTCCAGTCCAGGCGGACGTCGCCGTCGAGGTCGCGCTTGAGGACCGGGCGGATGCGCCGGTCGAACAGGTCCAGCCGGTGGGCGTGGGCGAGCTCCATCAGCTCGCGCATCACCACGAGCCCCTGGCGGACGTGCGGGTTGTCGCGGTCGAGGTAGATGGGGCGGAAGCCCCGCCCGTTGCGCTCGATCAGGTCGGAAATCAGCTCGATGTGATCGAATCCGCCGACCGTCGCAATCGGGCGGGCGTCGGGCAGGACGAAGTCGTAGACCTCCACCGTGACGCCCGTGGTCCAGTCCTCGCGCCCGCGGGCGCTGACGGTCAGCGAGCCGGCGTACTCGCCCGGACGGGCGCGCCGGGAGACGCTCACGTCCACCCAGAGCACCAGACGCTCCCCGGCGTCCAGCGACCAGGGGGCGCCTCCCTTCGGCGAGTCCAGCGGGGCGAGGGCGTCGTAGTAGTCGGCCGGGCCGGGCGGACGTTCCCTGAGTCGCACGTACCACGGCGGATAGCTCTCGATCCGGACGGGCATCGCGCGGAACACGCGGACGTCTTCGGCGGGGATCCGCCCGCCGCCGGAGTCCAGGTCCGTCCAGTTGACCCGGACGTTGCGAAGCGGCCCGCCGCCGGCGTCGACGACGACCTGGAAGGCGACGGTTTCGTTGGCGGCCGCGGCGAGACGCACGCCGTCGGCGCCGGGCGGCTGGATCAGCGCGTCCCGCCCGGCGGGGGTCCGGCTGGTGATCTGGGTCATCTCCCCGGCGGCGAAGACGTCCAGCGGCGCGTCGTCGCGCCAGAAGTCGAAATACCCGCAGCCGGGCGTGCAAAGCCAGCCGACCAGCAGGATCGCCGGGAGGATCGTTGTCCGCAGGGCCCGCATAGGCAGGTGATTCTAGGCCGTCCGGGTCGTCGGTGGCAAGCGGGAGCGCACGTCCGCGGCGTCAATCGGCCGGTGCGGTCGCGGCGCCCGGCAGGGCGTAGACGGTTACGAGCGGCCAGTGCGGCGGGACGCGCCCCGGCTTGCGGCGCCGGGTCGCGGGCGCGGGCTCCGTCGTGGGACGGGCGGCCGCCGTGGCGGGCGCGGTCGGGGCGGTCGCAGTCGTCGCGTCGCGGGTTCCGACCCCGGCCGTGGCCGGCGTCGTCGCGACGGGACGCGTTGCCGCCGCCCGTCGCAGCGGGGGTGTCGCCCGGATCGCCGGTCCTTCGTCGGTCTTGACGAGTCGCAGCTCGACGACCGGTCGAACGCCCAGCGGCGCGAGACGCTCGAGCAGGTCGAGCCCCGCGTCGGCGTCCCGCTGCGCGCGGCGCCACGCGTCGAGCCCGATCTCCGGCGGGTAGCCGATGGTGCCGGCGTATCGAAGCACCCATCGCCAGTCGACCCACACGTGCGTGACGCCGCGGGCCCGCAGCGCCTCCAGCGCCTCGGCCGGCGGGAGATCGGCGGTCTCGGCGAGCGGGTTCGCGTCGAACGGCGTGGCGTACAGTGCGTCGGCGGGGTAGTAGAACGCGGCCGCCTCGCCCACCAGCAGCAGACGCGAGTCCTCGCCCAGCCCGGACGCGAAACGGTAAAGACCCTCGTGGGCGGCGATGCGTTCGCCGGGGACCGGCGGGGCGGCGAATCGCTGTCCGACGCCGTGGGCGACGAGCAGGTTGATCCCCGCCGCCGCGATGAACAGCCCGACGGCCGGGGCGAGCCCCCACGGGCCGTGCGCGGGGCGGTCGGCGGCGCGACGGATCGGGCTGGTCTGCACCTTCGTCAGCCTGCCCAGCGCGCCCGCCGCCAGCAGGGAGATCGGGACCATCACCGGAATGACGTACGTCTCCGGCATGCCCGGCGAGAGGAAGATCCACGCAAGAAGCTGCAGGCCCGCCGTTCCCGCCAGCAGCCATTGCCACGGATCGACCGGCGTCTTCTGCGCCACCAGCACACAGACCGCTACCACGGCCAGCAGCAGCGCCACCGATCCCAGCCACTGGGCGGTCAGGAAGCGGGCGTAGAACTTCTCCGCGGCGGAGGTCGCCGGCGGGGCGGTCCAGCCGGGCGGCTCGGGAACGGGCGGCCGGGCGGTCGACGCGTGCGCGGCGCGCCATCGCTCGGCGCCCTGCTCGCCCAGGTGAGCGCGCCCGAACGCGTCAGTCGCGCGGGGGAAGACGGGGTTGCCCGTCGCCGCCGTGTTGCGCACCAGCCATGGCGACGCCAGCGCGACGCCCGCGACCACGCACAGCGGCCAGCGCGCCAGCCCGCGGCGGTCCGAGAGCGACAGCAGTCCGCTCATCACGCCGACCGGGACCGCGGCGAGGGCGAACCAGTGATACCCGGCCGCGCAGGCGACGCCGAGACCGGCGCCCATGCACACGGCGGCGCCGGCGGTGCGGTCGGCCAGCCAGCGGCGCGCCCAGAGCGTCGCGAGCGTCAGCCCGCAGAGCCCGAGCAGGTCGGTTCCGGCGGTGAAGGCGAGGTACAGCACGGCCGGGACGGTCGCCAGCAGCCCGATCGCGAAGCGTCCGGTCGGTCCGTCCTCGCGGCGCATCGCGCCGTAGACCCCCGCCAGCGCGACGATCAGAAAGCACCCGTGGAGCAGCTGCGCGGCGTACATCCCGTCGTACGGGCCGCCGCGGAGGCACATCGCCAGCAGGTAGAGCATCTCGCCCGAGAGCGGGTTGAAACTGTGCACGTTGTGATCCAGCGCGACGATCCGCCCGAGGTGGTAGAATTCCCGCGGCACCTGCAGGTGCCAGCTCGCCGCGTCCGCCTCGTGGAAGATGCCCGGCGGATGCACGGCCGCCCCCATCCAGATGCCCGCCGCCAGGGCGATCAGCACCCACAGCAGCCCGCGCCCGTCGGTGCAGTCCGGCAGGCGAAAGCCCCGGATGCTCCCTCGCAGCCGCCAGGCGGTGAGTCCGGCGCCGGCGGCGATCGCGATCCACCAGACCCACCCCGTCAGCAGTCCCTGCGCCAGCGAGCCGAGCACCAGCACGGCGAGCGAGAGCATCCAGAGCCCGACGAGGCACGCGGTCGCCGCTCGCAGCGCCGGGGCGGCGCCGGCGGTCAGGCGACGGACGGCGAGGTTCCCGAAGCCCCCCGCGGCCGCCAGGATCAGCCTGCAGACCGCCAGCTCGCTGATGAGCAGGAGGATCAGGCTGCCGAAGAACTCGACGCCGGGCGCGCTGAACAGCAGCCCGATCCCGCCCAGCATCTGGACGAGCCCGACCAGCCACGCCAGGCCGCAGACCAGCGCCAGCGTGCGCAAAGAGAGGGCTCCCTGTTGGGTATCTTCGGTCATGTCCGGGGTCCGCCGGCGTCCATGAGCTGGGTTCGGAACAGGTGGCCGTACAGCTCGCAGCGTTCGAGCAGCTCCTCGTGCGGGCCGACGTCAATGACGCGCCCCTCGTTCATCACGACGACGCTGTCGGCCGACAGGACGGTCACGAAGCGGTGGGCGATGAGGAAGGTCGTGCGGTTCTCGCAGAACTGCTCCATCGCCTGCTGGATCCGCTGCTCGGATTCGCTGTCGATCTGGCTGGTGGCTTCGTCGAAGATCAGGATCGCCGGGTCGCGCAGGATCGCCCGCGCGATGGCGATTCGCTGCCGCTGCCCGCCGGACAGCGTCGCGCCGTGCTCGCCGACCATCGTGTCGTACCCGTCGGGCAGCTCGTCGACGAAGTCGGCCACGTAGGCCTGTTCGGCCGCGGTGAGCACGTCCTCACGATGGGGGCGGCGCAGTCCGTAGGCG
>CAZADC010000361.1:0-4085 GCA_964483755.1 uncultured Planctomycetaceae bacterium
GGAGAAGGTGGCATGAAGATTGCTTTAAGTAGGGCCGATGATGGAGCGCAACCCCAGCGAGGCCGTCAAGAACAACATCATGGGCACGCGGAACGTCGCCGACGCGTCGTGCGAGTACGACGTCGCCGAGTTCGTCACCATCTCCACCGACAAGGCGGTCAACCCCTCGTCGATCATGGGCGCGTCCAAGCGCGTCGCCGAAATCTACACGCAGGGGCTCAACGGGCGCAACGGCTGCCGCACCCAGTTCAAGGCGGTGCGGTTCGGCAACGTGCTCGGATCGGCCGGGTCCGTCGTCCCGACCTTCCGCCGGCAGATCGCCGCCGGCGGCCCGGTGACCGTGACGCACCCGGAGATGACCCGGTACTTCATGACCATCCCGGAGGCGGCTCAGCTCGTCCTCCAGGCCGCCGCCACCGGCGCCGGCGGACAGGTCTACCTGCTGGACATGGGCGAGCCCGTCCGCATCGTCGACCTCGCCAAGCAGATGATCACCCTCAGCGGGTTCCGTCCCGGCGAGGACATCGACATCCGGTACACGGGCGTCCGGCCCGGCGAGAAGCTCTTCGAGGAGCTTCGCACGGAGGGCGAGAACATCGAGCCCACCGTCCACCCGAAGGTGCTGATCTGGAAGCACACGCCGCACGACTGGGCTCAGCTCCAGGAGGAGTTCGGGCGCCTGGCGTCCCTGACCGACAGCACGGACCGCGAGGCGATTGTCGCCGCGATCCGCCGGATCGTGCCCGAGTACCATCCGCAGAACAATCCCGCCGGGCGGCGCCAGGAAGGCGCCTCGCCGAAGCCGAAGGCCGACGCGGGGGTTTCCGCAGAGCAGCCCGGGCGATAGACTGTCGCCTCCGCCCCGACCGGCGCGGGCGGGTAAACGGACTTCAACGAACACCGGGAACGCTTCATGGCAAGATACCTCGTCACCGGCGGAGCCGGATTCATCGGCTGCAACCTCGCCCGCTTCTGCCTGGACCGCGATCACCACGTGAGTGTGCTGGACAACCTGTCCACCGGGAAGCGCGAGAACCTCGACGAAATCGCCGACCGGATCGACTTCATCGAGGGCGACATCCGCGATGCCGACGCCGTCGCCCGGGCCGCGGAAGGCTGCGACGTCATCTTCCACGAGGCGGCGCTGGGCTCGGTGCCCCGCAGCATCGACGACCCCGCCACCACGCACGACGTCAACGTCAACGGAACGTTGACCGTCCTCGAAACCGCCCGCTCGGTCGGCGTCCGCCGGATCGTGTTCGCGGCCTCCTCCAGCGCGTACGGCAACCGCGCCGAATCGCCCAAACACGAAGGCATGGCCCCCCTGCCGATCAGCCCTTACGCGGCGAGCAAGGTTTCCTGCGAGGCGTACATGCGGGGATACGCGGCCGTCTTCGGCGTCGAAACGTTCTGCCTGCGGTACTTCAACGTGTTCGGACCGCACCAGGACCCCGCCGGGTCCTATGCGGCGGCGATCCCCGCATTCATCAGCCGCCTGCTCCGCGGTCAGCAGCCGATCGTCTACGGCGACGGCGAGCAGTCGCGCGATTTCTGCTTCGTCCGCAACGTCTGCGAGGCGAACTACCTCGCGGCGAACGCACCGGCCGATGTCTGCAACGGGCAGGTCGTCAACATCGCCTGCGGCGAAAGCACCAGCCTGAACGAGATTCTCCGCCTGCTCGGCGAGTTGCTGGACACGAACGTGAAGCCGGACTACCAGCCGCCGCGCCCGGGCGACGTGCGCCATTCTCTGGCCGACATTTCACAGGCGGAGAAGACCATCGGCTACACCCCCGCGGTGTACTTCGAGGAAGGGCTCCGCACGGCGATCGGCTGGTACCGCGAAAACCTGGGCTGACGGCAGCATCCGCCGTCATCAGAAACGTGACGACGTACCGCACGAAGCGAGGCATGCCGTGAATGAACCGATTCCCCTCTCCCAGCCGGACATCACCGACGCCGAGATCGACGCCGTCGTCGAGGTCATGGGGACCGCCCGGCTGAGTCTCGGCCCGCGTCTGGAAGCCTTCGAAGCCGCGTGCGCCGCCCGCGCCGGGCGGGCCCACGGCATCGGCGTCAACAGCGGCACGAGCGGGCTGCACCTGTGCGTCCGGGCGCTGGGGATCGGACCCGGCGACGAGGTGATCACGACGCCGTTCTCCTTCATCGCCACCCTCAACGCACCGCTGTTCGAGGGCGCGCGACCCGTCCTCGTCGACATCGACCCGGAAACGTACAACCTCGACCCCGCCGGCGTCGCCAACGCCGTCACCTCCCGCACGCGGGCGATCCTGCCCGTCGAGGTCTTCGGCAACGCCGCGCACTTCGACGAGTACGAGCGCATCGCCCGGCGCGGAGGCCTCCGCCTAATCGAGGACTGCTGCGAGGCGCTCGGCGGCGTACTGGGCGACCGACCGGCCGGGAGCTTCGGCGACTGCGGCGTCTTGGCCTTCTATCCCAACAAGCAGATCACCACCGGCGAGGGCGGCATGATCGTCACGGACGACGAAAACGTCCGCGACCTCTGCGTCTCCCTGCGGAACCAGGGGCGGGCGACCGAGGCCTGGCTGTCGCACGCGCGCCTCGGCTATAACTACCGCCTCAGCGAGATCAACGCCGCCGTCGGCGAGGTCCAGATGCGACGCCTCGACGAGCTGCTCGACAAGCGCCGCCGCGCCGCGAGGCTCTACGACGACGCCCTCGGCGAGGTCGACGGCCTCCATCTGCCCCCCATGACCGACCGCGACCGGGCAAGCTGGTTCGTCTATGTCGTCCGGCTCGACGACCGGTTCTCCGGCGAACAGCGCGACGCCGTGCTCGAACGCCTCAGAGCGGCCGGGATCGGCTGCAACAACTACTTCGTGCCCATCCACACCCAGCCGTACGTTCAGGAGCTTCTGGGCACGAAGGCGGGTGACTTCCCCGTCACCGAGCGGATCGCCGCGCGGACCATCGCCCTGCCGTTCTTCGGCAACCTTACGGAGTCCCAGGTCTCCCGTGTCCGCGACGAACTTGCCGCTGCGATGGCAGCCCTCTGACGCAGCCGTGTACCGACCGCCGAACGTTTGATCCATCACGCGCCGGGCTGTCGAACCCGCGGGGTCGGGGGACACCAGATTCGTGCGTCAGCAAGGCCTGGAACCTGTATGTCCCCCGATAAACGCTCGGACGTCAGGCAATCCGCAACGGCCTGACGGTGCGGTACCGGTCCGTCTTCGACCTGGTGCGGGACTTCCTGCGCGAGGAGGCGCTGGGCGGGCAGGACAAGGTGCTGGCGCAGCATCTCAAGCCGGATCTGCTGATCATCGACGACATGGGAATCAAGCCGCTGCCGCGGCGGTCGGGGGAGTACTTCTTCGAGGTGATCATGAGGCGCTACGAGGTCCGCTCGACGCTGATGACTTCGACCCGGCCGCTGGAGGAGTGCGGCAAGCTCATCGGCGACGTACCTGCCGCCACGGCCATCCTGGACCGGTTACTCCACCACGCCGAGATCATCACGGTCACCGGCCGCAGCTACCGCCTGAAAGACCGGGCCGCCCCGCCGCAGAGCCCCTCCGGGGGCAAGAAGAAACAGCGGTCACCAGCAAGAACAACGAAAAGTCTTGAGCCACCGCGTGATTATCCAGTACAAATACGAACATCAATGCGGCCCAGTTCAACCCGCCCCGTGACATAGAGAAGGAGAGCCCCAATCATGAATAAGGCTGCCGTCATTGGAATCGTGGCGGCCGGAATCGCCGCCGTCTGCATCGCTTTCGTCGTTGTCCTGCTCCTCATCAAGCTGCTCTGGGCTTGGACGGTCCCCGACCTGTTCCCTGGGGCCGTGGAGAAGGGGCTCGTGGCTGGCTCAATCTCGTGGTTGACGGCCGCCAAGGTCGCTCTGTTCGTCGCCATCCTGTCAGCCATCAGCCAAAGCCACCGCTCACGCAAGACGAGGTGATGGCTCGAACGAACGTAGGTGGATGGATTCAGCTTGCTTTCGTTCGTGCACAGAATCGGGAGTGAACGGCGTCAGCCATAGATCCGCTTAAGTCTCGCGGTCGGATGGGCCGGGTCTGGCCTCATTCCGGCATGGCAGTTAT
>CAZADC010000362.1:0-4065 GCA_964483755.1 uncultured Planctomycetaceae bacterium
TCGGGCCTCCTCTCCGCCGCGCGTAGGTCCAACAAAGACAACAGCCCGACATTCCGGACCACCGCCGAGCGGATGCAAGGACGCCCTTGGCCGCCGCCTCCGCGCCCGCCCGACATTATATAAGCAATTATCTCGAAGTGTAGAGTTACAACACGGATTATGACCCCTCCGTGCACTCTCTTCGGGATTTCGGGGTGTACGAAGAGGGTGTGGACCACTCTAACGTCTCACTCCAGCCTCGCCTGAGCGCGTTCAAGCTACGGCTTGCGCGAACAGCTTGATCACGTCGAGGATCAATCACCCCGCCGATTACCGGCGCAGCCGCCTATCTTCGCTTCGTCTCGCGGAAAACCGGCGCCCGCTCCAGCGTGAAGAGCACCACCTCCTCGCCAGTGATGGTGCTGATGTCATGGTGCACGCTCAGGACCTCTGTTGCGGTGATATCCCGCACCATGGCTTCCAGGGCCGGTCTTGCCGTCTCCATCAACTGCGTGCGGACCTGCTTGAGAAGCTCCCTGCCCTTCTCGGCCGGCAGGGTCTTGACGAGCTGCTGCTCAGCCGCCGTCAGAACGCCGCGCAGGCGCACAACGAGCAGGTCCCCGATCAGATGAGCACGGATGTCCGTGGGGCCGCGTCCCATGTAGTCCTGCTCGAAGCGTCCGACCCCCTCGCAAATGGCGGCCTCGATTTCGCCCTGCGTTTTCATCGTGCCCTCAAACGCATCACGCCTGCACGGCATCCGCTGTTGAACGCCTGCCTCGGCCTCCCGGCAAAGCAGGAACGGAAATTCGCCCGGCCAGCTTGCCGTCACAGTACCGAGTCGCCGGCGGGATTTCCAGAATGCTCTTTGCTCAGCAGACCCGCCCGACTATACTGACGACAGTCGGGAGCTGGCGAGGCTCCCGAGTCGGATGACTAGATGAGGGGCAGCCCGGCCGCGCCGGGAGGCCCATTGACGAGTAAGCCGACGCAGCACGGCACCTTCGGGTGCATGCCTGCGCCGGCTTTTTTCTTTCGATGGTGCTGTCAACCTGCAGTCCGACCCGGCAGAAGGGCGGCTGGCAACAGGAGCGATGTGATGGGCAAGCCGAATCCGGCGATTGCGCAGCGGATAGCGGAGTCGGCAGTCGCCTTCCAGCGCCGGACCACCGGCCACGCCCCCCGGGCCGTCATGGTCGTCCTCAGTCAGGACACTCTGGTCATCACGCTGCACGACGCTTTGTCGGCGGCCGAGAAGGATCTCGCCGTAAGCCCGCAGGGCGCCGCCAACGTCGAGGAGTTCCACCGACAGCTTTTCCGTAACTCGTCACAGCCGCTGCTGGAGGAGATCCGGCGGATTACCGGCGTAGACGTTCGCGAGGCCGTCGAGGAGATCGAGCCGCCCGACGGCAGCCCCATCCAGGCCTTCACCGCCAGCGCGGTGGTGCAGGTGTTTCGCCTGGCCGAAACGGTACCCGGCGGCAGCTGGACAGGACCTGCCGCCGAAAGCCCTTTACCCGAAGAGAGTTGAATCATGCAAGAGCGAATACCAATCAGTGCGGGCTCGACCCGCAGACGCCGCATCCGAATCGTCTGCCCCGCCTATCCGGCGTTCAACATCTACTCGCGCCCGGCGAGGGTCATGACCGCCCTCGGCCCGGTGTGCATCGCCACCGCGGTGCAGGACGTCGCGGGCTGGGACGCGGAAGTGGTTGACGAGAACAACTACCGTCGGGGGCCCGAAGATGCGATCGGCAGACCCGACCATCATGCCATGCAGCAGGCCCGCCCCGCCGACGTCGTCGGGCTCTACGGCGGCCTCACGAGCACCATCCCCCGGTTGTTCGAGATCGCCCGACTTTACAAGTCCGTCGGCGCCCGCGTCATCGCCGGCGGACAGCATTTCGTCGAAGAAAACATCGCCGAAGCCCTGCACAACGGCATTGACGTGGTCGTCATCGGGGAAGGCGAGGAGACGATCGCGGAATTGCTGGCCTGCTTCGACGGCCGGGGCAGACTCTCGGACGTCCGGGGGATCGCCTATCTGGAGGACGGCAAGGTCGTCCGGACGCCCGATCGCAAGCCGATCACCGATTTCGACGCCCTTCCCATCCCGGACTTCTCCGTTCTGCGCTATGCCCGGATGAAGTACTACCCGGTCTCAGGCATTCGGGGCTGCGGGATGAACTGTGAGTTCTGCACGGTGAAGGGCAAGCCCCGGTTCGCCTCTCCGCAGCGTGTAATGGAGCAGTTCGCTTCCATTCACGAGAAATGGGGCGGGAAGGTCTTCTTCGTCGTCGACGACCTGTTCGGTCAGAACCGTAGCGACACCCTGCGCCTCTGCCGGATGCTGCGGGACTACCAGCAACGACGTCGCGTGCACTTCAGCATCACGGTCCAGATACGCCTGGACCGGGCCCGCGACGCTGAGCTGCTGCAGGCGATGCGAGAAGCGAACGTCAGGACCCTCGCCGTCGGCTTCGAATCGCCCATTGCCGAAGAGCTCAAGGCGATGAACAAGCGCCTCGATCCGCAGGAGATGATCAACCTGACCCGGCTGTATCATCAGGCGGGATTCCGGATCCACGGGATGTTCATCTTCGGCTATCCGGCACCCGCCGACCGCCCGTTTCGGATGCGCGCCAAAGATCGTGTGCGGCACTTCCGCCGGTTCATCAGGAAGGCGCGGCTGGACACCGTGCAGGTCCTGCTGCCCGGTCCCCTGCCCGGAACCGAGCTGACTCGAAGACTGCGCGCCGAGGACAGGATCTACCCGACGGACCGCGTCGGCCTGGAATACTACGACGGGAACTTTCCCCTGTTCGAGCCGGACGAGCCGCTCACCCCCGAAACCATGCTGGCGTCGGTCCGCAAGATCATGCGCCATTTCTATCGGCCTCACCACATGCTCGCCATGGGCCTGAACATCCTGTGCTTCCCCGCCATCGTCTTTCACTTCCACAGGATCAAATCCGGCTGGAGGAAGTGGCACCGCAAGTGGTGGCGCAGCCTGTATCGCACCGGCGGCTGGCTGCTGCTGCGGAAGTGGACCGCCGCATTCAGAAAGGACAGCTTCTCTGACAGGCTGGCGGAGGCAAGATCCCGTCAGGCCCGCACAAGCGGGCGCGAGTCCTGCAGCGCTTGATCGAACCCACCACCTACGGGAGCACAATGCGACTTTACCTGATCAATCCGAACAATCCGCTGGTCAGCCTCGCCAACGCCGCCGAAAGCCGCTGGAACCGCTACCGCATCTGGAAGCCGCTGGGGCTTCTGGTCCTGGCCGGGCTGACGCCGCCGGAATGGGAAATTACCGTCATCGACGAGAACCTCCGCACACCGGACTACACCGCCATGCCCCGACCCGACCTGGTGGGCATTACCGCCTTCACGTCGCAGGCCAACCGGGCGTACGAAGTGGCAAGGCGCTTTCGCCACCGCGGCGTGCCCGTGATCATGGGGGGAATACACGCCAGCGCCTGCACCGAGGAGACACTCAGACACGTCGATTCCGTCGTGACCGGGGAGGCGGAAAGCGCCTGGGCCATGGTCCTGGATGACGCACGGCGGGACCGGCTGCAGCGGGTCTATGCCGGAGAGCGCCTCGACCTTGCGAAGGTGCCGCCCGCCAGACATGCTTTCGGTTCCATCCAGACCACGAGAGGCTGCCCGCTGAGCTGCAGCTTCTGCAGCGTGTCGGCCTTCAACGGCACCCGCTACCGCCGCCGGCCCATAGCCGACGTGATCAACGAGCTTCGATCCATCAGGGAGAAATGGGTCCTGGTGGTGGACGACAACCTCATCGGCGTCAGCGCGGCGCATATCGCACGGGCCAAGGAGCTCTTCCGCGCCATCATCCGGGCCGATCTCGGCAAGAAATGGATAGCGCAGGTCACGATCAACATGGCCGACGACGATCAACTCCTGCAGTTGGCGGCGCGAGCCGGCTGCCAGGGAGTGTTCATCGGCTTCGAGTCGCCGACGGCGGCGGGACTCACGGAGGTAGGCAAGAGATTCAACCTGGCCAGGGAACGAGACTTCCGCAAGTCCGTCCGGCGAATCCAGCGGCAGGGAATGCTGGTCGTC
>CAZADC010000363.1:0-4060 GCA_964483755.1 uncultured Planctomycetaceae bacterium
TACCAGGACTGCGACCGCGTGCCCGACGTCGAGTTCGGATACTGGCCGCAGACCATCCGCCGCTGGCTCGCCGAGGGCATGCCGCTCGATCTCACGCCCGACGAGCAGAACCGCATGTTCCTCGGCAAGCTCGACGCCTTCCTCGGCTTCGACGACGTCCACGCCTTCGCCCTCGCCCTGCGGACCGGCATGAACCCCGCCTTCGAGCACAAGGTCATCGAGAAGCGCGAGCACTCGACGATCGTCCGCGACGCGTCCGGCTGCGTGGCAGAGCGGTTCCTCAACGACCAGGAGGAAAGCTCCATCCCGCATTTCATCGAGTTCCCCGTCAAGACGCCCGACGACTGGGCGGCGATGAAGGAGCGATACCGCATCGACGATCCGGTCCGCGAGTGGCCGGAGGACGTCTTCGACAAGGCCCGCGCCGCGGCCGGTGAGGGGCGGATGATCACCGTCCGCTGCCTCGGCCCCTACGGCATGCTCCGCAACTGGATGGGCTTCGAGAACCTGAGCTGCGCGTTCTACGAGTACCCGGACATGATCCGCGAGATGGTCGACCACATGACCGAGCTCTGCCTGCACCAGCTCCGGCAGATTCCCGACGACGTGCCGGTCGACGAGGGCGTCTGGTGGGAGGACATGGCCAGCAAGAACGGGCCGTTCGTCGGGCCCGAGATGTTCCGCGAGTTCCTCCAGCCGCAGTACCGCCGCCTGCACGCGGAGCTGAACCGCTGCGGTCGGGAGCTTGGCATCGTCGACTGCGACGGCAACCCGCACGACATCGTCGGCAACTGGCTGGCCGAGGGCGTCAACATCATGTTCCCGCTTGAGCAGGCGGCCGGGGTGGACATGTACGCCTGGCGCGAGGAGTTCGGGCGGGAGCTGCGCCTCAAGGGCGGCATCGCCAAGGCGCCGCTCGTCGAGGGCGGTGCGGCGATCGATCGGGAACTGGAACGCGTCCGCCCGCTGCTCGAGCAGGGCGGATATATCCCGCACCTCGACCACCTCGTCCCGCCGGACATTCCGTACCGCAACTACATGGAGTATCTCGAGAAGAAGCGCAAGCTGATCGGCAAGTGAGCGGCGGCGGATGGTCAGTAGCCGGTAGCCGGTAGTCCGTGGTCAGCAGCCCGTTATCAATGGTCAGCAGCAGAAGAACCGGAAGACGTCGTGGGGATGCGGCATGCGGCAACCAAGTGACGGAAGGAAGTGACCGATGCGATTCGTCAAGATGCACGGGATCGGAAACGATTACGTCTACGTGGACTGCTTCGAGCAGTCGCTGGACGACCCGGCCGCGCTGGCCCCGCGCATCAGCGACCGCCACTTCGGCGTCGGCGGGGACGGGTTGATCCTCATCTGTCCGTCCGACGTCGCCGACGTCCGCATGCGCATGTTCAACAACGACGGCTCCGAGGCGCAGATGTGCGGCAACGGGGTGCGGTGCGTCGCCAAGTACGCCTGGGACCACGACCGGGCGCGGGTCAACCCCATGCGCGTCGAGACCCTCGCCGGCGTCAAGACGATCGAGCTCACGCTCGACGACGACGAGAAGGTCGTGGCCGCGACAGTCAACATGGGCGAACCGGTCCTCGACGCCCCGGACATCCCCGTCAAGATGCCCAACGTCAAGCGCGTCGTGGACACGCCCATCCGACTCAGCCAGCACACGTTCTCTTTCACGGCCGTGTCGATGGGCAACCCGCACGCGGTGATCTTCGTCGACGACGTCGCCGCCGTCCCACTCGAACAGGTCGGCCCCCAGATCGAGCGCCATCCGTTCTTTCCGGAGCGGGTCAACGTGCATTTCGTCCGGGTGCACGAGCCCGGCGAAGTCACGATGCGAACCTGGGAACGCGGCAGCGGCGTGACGCTGGCGTGCGGGACGGGCGCGTCAGCCGTCTGCGTTGCCGGCGTGCTGACCGGGCGGTCCGGCCGCGCGATTCTCGCCCACCTGCCCGGCGGCGACCTGCGGCTCGAATGGCGCGAAGCGGACGGCCGCGTCTGCATGACCGGACCGGCGACGGAGGTCTTCACCGGCGAATGGCCGGGGTGACGCCGGCGGCTTCTCGGCACCGCCGTGGCGCATAAGGAGGGGGCCGCCCCGTCGCCGGGACGACCCCTCGATCAGCAATCGGCAGCGCTGCGGGTCAGCGGACCCAGCGGAACTCCAGATCATCCGTGTTCGAGAACGGATGGTTCTGCGGGCCCTTGCCCTTGCCCGGGTTCAGCGCCTTGACCTTGGCTTCCCCGTCCAGGAGGAAGCCGATGACCGCCGCGCGGTCGACGTCGGCGTCCTCGAGTGCGGCCAGCACCAGGCGGGTCATCGCCGTCTTGGGGATCTCCAGGACGACGCGACCGCTGCGCATGTACACCTCGCCGATCTCGTCCTGGGTGCCGAAGTCCCGCTCGAACGGCACTTCGCCGCGTACCTCTCCGTCGCCCCAGATGATCGTCGCCTCGACGTCGACCGAGTACTTCTCGGCCTGCTCGACGGGCAGCCAGCTGAAGAAGATGCTGTCGTCGTTCTGGGTGACGAGGAAGTCCTCCGGCGGGCCGAGGGAGCCGGCGTTGGGCTGCTTGGCGACGCCGATGCCCGCGATCATCCCTGCGCACAATACGACCACACAAAGTCTGGTTTTCATCCTGAGTCTCCTGCGACCGGTGGCCTTGAAAACGTGCCGCCGGACCCTTGTCCGACGGGCGAACGCCCGCTTCGAGGCCGGTCTCGCCGTCGTCGCGGTTGAGAAATCACTTTCACTGATGTTTCTGAGGCGCCTCTTCGAAGAGCATTCTACCGGCCGAATGCCTCCGGCAAAGCCCTCCCGCTCAAGGGGATTTCCCGCACGTTCCGGCTAACTGCAGTGGCATGCATCGATTAGCGGTGCCCGTTCCGGCGGCGTCTGGGGGACATCCCCGGGGGGTACGCGGGCCGGGCGCCGCGCCGGCGTGGGCTCAGCGCCTCGATGCCGGCTGTACGCCGCATCACTTCGGGACGGGTGCCACGGGGCGCCAGCCCCGTGCTCGACGTGGGTCGATGCACCTGCCCGGCGTCGCCCCCCGGGCCGCTGGCAGCGGCAGCCGATCCGTCGCTTTCGCCCGGTCGCCGGGCACGCCTCTGGCGACGTGCGGCGCCGGCGGGTTACACTTCGTCCATGCCCGACTGGCTGAGCATGGAAGTCCTTCTGGCGATCGCAGGAGGCGTGGTGCTGGCGGCCTACGCGCTGCCTCGGCTCGTGGCGATCCTCCGCGCCGCTCCACCGACGGCCGGGAACGCCGCCGAGGGCGTCGTAGTCTTCGCCGAGTCGCTGCGATGGCTGGGCGTCCGGTGGGGGCGCTGCGAGGTCGACGCCGGGCTGCGGCGCGGCGGGTTCCGCGGGGAGTTCCGCTTCTGGGACTGGGACCCGACGTGGCGCGCCCTGCTGGTGCTGCCGACCATCGCCGCAACGGGGTTCCTGGAGAGCGAGTCGCAACGGCTCGCCGGCCATCTCGCCGCCCTCCGCCGCCGGCGCCCCGAGCGGCCGGTCCACCTGATGGGCTACTCGTGCGGCGGCTACGTCGCCGTTCGCGCCCTGGAGCTGCTGCCGGATGACGTCCGCGTGGATTCCTGCACCCTCCTCGCGGCCGCGGTTTCGCCCTGGCGCGACCTCAACCCCGCCGCGCAGCGCGTCTCCGGCCCGATCGTCGTCACCTCCTCGCCGGTCGATGTCGTGGTCGGGCTCGGCACGCTGCTGGTCGGCACGGCGGACCGCCGCTTCGCCCCGTCGCTCGGCGCCCTGGGCTATCGCGGCCCGCACTGCGAGAAGGTCCGTCGCGTGCGGTGGCGCCCCGGCTTCATCCGCCTTGGGCATTGGGGCGGACACTTCACCACCACGGCCGAACGGTTCATCGCCCGGCGCGTCGTCCCGGCCGCCGGGATCTCGGCCTCATGAACAGCCGCTTCTCCGCTGCGTACGCTCCCGCAGTCTGTGACGGCGGATCACGCTTGCCCGCCGCGACGGCCGATGTATCATGAGGATGACGGCGTTCCGGCCGCCCGGCCGGGCCTCGTGCGTGGCCG
>CAZADC010000364.1:0-3265 GCA_964483755.1 uncultured Planctomycetaceae bacterium
TCTGAAGCTCGTTCTTGGCGTTGGAGATCGTCTAATGGACCTGCGAAGGCGTGAGGCGCGAGGTGTCCTCGCCGGCGGCGGTGATCGCCTCCTTGATAAGGCGGAGCTGATCGGCGCGGTCGTAGATGCTGTAGCTGCTCGACAGGCCGCCCTCGGCGGCGAACTCCCGCAGCAGGCGGGCGCAAAGCGAGTGGAAGGTGCACACCGTCGCCCCGCCGGGTCGGCCGAGCGCGAGGACGCGGTCCTGCATCTCCGTCGCCGCCTTATTCGTGAAGGTGATCGCCAGGATGTTCCACGGCGCCACGCCGCGGTCGATCAGGTGGGCGACGCGGCGGGTGATGACGCGCGTCTTGCCCGATCCGGCGCCGGCCAACACCAGCAGCGGCCCGTCGACGTGCGTGACCGCCCGGCGCTGGGGTTCGTTCAGGTCCTTCAGAAGATCCTTCATGCGTGCCTCGCTCGCTCCGTCATTCGCGAAAGGTCCATCATAACGGCCGGCACAGCGGAGGTCCAAAAGCCGGGCGCGACGTGGCGTCGCTCGCCCCGCCGGCGTTCGGCAAAGGCTGGCATGACCGGGCCGGACCGGTAGAATCGCGGGCATGAGCCATCGAAGCGCATTCGCCGTCGCGGCGCTGCTGGCGCTCGTCGCGCCCACCTCGGCCGACGAGCACCCCGCCGTCGCGTATCTCGTCGACGCCGTCTCCGCCCCCGCCGCCGAGGCGCTGCCCGCGCTGGCGGCGCTGCGATCGACGGAGGACGAGCGGCTGGCGCCCCTGTTCGCCGCGCTGCTGCGCCACGCCGACAAGCACGTGCGCCTGTTCGCCGCATCCTCAATGCACCTCTTCGACGACGAGAAGACCCGCACCGCGCTGCGCCGGTGCTTCCGCGAGGACCCCGTCATGGCCGTGCGGTCCGAGGCGATGCTGGCGCTCGACCGCATCGACGACCTGACCGACCAGGACCTGCTGGCCGGGATCGGCATGGGCGACGAGAGCATCCGGTGTCTTGCGGCGCGAATGCTGGTGCGCCGCGGGAAGTCCGGCGCAGCCGTCGGCACGCTGGAGACGCTCGCCGAATCGACCGACCCCGCCACGGCCGCCCTGGCGCGAATGAGCCTGCTGGGCATGGACCGCTACGACCGGCTCGACGCCATCGAGCGGACGCTCACCGACGACGAGACTCCCGACGGGGTCGTGGCGATGCTGATGGACGCCGCGGCGGAGGGCAAGGTCCGTCCGGCCGCGCCGCTCGTGCGGAAGGTCGCCCTGGGCGAGCGCTCGCCGCAGACGCGGCTGCGGGCATGCCGGGCGGTGTCGGTCCTGGCCGAGGACGCACCGGCCAGGCTCACCGAGCTGCTGCTGGCGGACGACAATCCGATCTTCCGCGTCGGCGTACTGCGCGTGCTGGCGGATCGCGATGACGCAGCCGGCACGCTCCCGCCGATCGCCGATTCGCAGGAGGGCATTGTCGCGGCGCTGGCGCGGTTCGAACTCGCCCGCCCCGCCGGTGACGACGCCGCCCGCGCCGCCGCCCTCGAGGCCGCCGCAATGGAGCACCCCATCGTGCTGGATTACCTGCTGGCGCGCGCGGCCGAAGACCTGGAGGAGGGCCCGGACCGCGCGGCGTTCTACGCCCCGGCGCTGCGGCGGATCATCGACGACACCCGCGGACGCGGCGCCGGGATGCGCCCGGAGCACTTCCGCGCCGCCCGGGCAGCGACGCTGCTGGCCGATCTGGGCACGCCGGAGGCGCGGGCGAACATCGAGGAGCTGCTCTCGGGGCGTTACAGCGCCCGCACACGCGCCGTGGCGGCGGGGATGCTCCGCACGGACAACGAGCGGGTGTGCCGCGTGATGGTCGGCCTGCTGGACAGCCCGTTCCAGGAGCTCAGCACCGATGCCGCGCTCGTGCTCGGGCGGTTCGGGCGCGCCGAGGCCCGCAAGCCCCTGACGGTGGTCGTCGCCGAGTCGGACCGCCGGCGGCCGGGACTGGTCGTCCTGGCGAGCTGGTATCTGCTGCGGGTGGACGGGCGCTGCGCCCCGGCCGCGCTGGACCTCGTCGACGCCGTCGCGCCGCGCGACTGACGGGCGAAGCCCGGCGCCGCGAGGCATCGAAGCACTCCGGCCGAAAAACGAAAATCCGAAAATCCGGACGTGCGGGATTTTCTTGAACCGCGGGGGTTGAATTCCTATACTCTGCAGTGCACTCCAGGTGGGGATCCCCGGCGATGTCAGGATGAAGAACGCCTGAATATCAGCCGACGATCCCGCCGATAAAGAGAAACGGTCCGCCCCGGGCGTCCGGGTCGGCGCCGGCAGCCGTTCGAGGCCGCTGTGTTGCGACATCGAGGTGGCTCTTATGCTCAAACGCATTCTCCGTCCGACGAATCGGCGGATCCGGCTCGCCGTCGGGCTGCTGATCGCCGGACTGTTCTGTATCCAGTGCACGCGGACCGAGGCCTTCAAGGAGTCCACCCTCGTCCAGTCCATCAGCGGAAAGGACGTGGGCAAGGCGTCGTCGGATGACCTGGCCGCCGTCGAGCATCTGGCCAGGACTGACCACATCGCCCTGCTCGAGCGGTGCCTGAAGCACTACCAGGGACGCTACGAGGACTACACCTGCACGTTCATCAAGCAGGAGAAGATCCACGGAAAGCTCAAGGACGAGCAGTGGATCGACGTGAAATTCATGGACACGCCCTTCAGCGTGGCGCTGGACTGGAAGAAGAACGCGCCGATCGGCGAGGCGGTCCTGTACGTCGAGGGCAAGTACGACGACAAGATGCTCGTCCGCCCGCGGGGGTTCCTCAACGCCCTCGTCGGCACGCAGATGCGCCAGCCCGACGGGCCCGAGGCGATGCAGAACACGCTCCGCCCGGTGAACATGTTCGGCTTCGAGCGGGCGCTCGAAAACCTGCTGAAGGTCTACCGCGAAGCCGACGAGAACGACGACCTGAAGGAAGCCTACGGCGGATACGCCGACGTCGCCGGACGCAAGGCGGTCGCGCTGATCCGCTATCTCCCGCCGACGCACGACTACCCCGCCTACAAGACGATCGTCTACGTCGACGTCGAGCGGATGGTGCCCGTCTGCATCGAGGGCTACGACTGGGACGAGCAGATCACCAGCCGCTACATCTACAAGGACGTGAAGTTCAACGTCGGGCTCACCCCGGACGACTTCCTCCCCGAAGCGAACGAGATGAAGGACCCGACGTAACGCCGTTCGCTCGCAGCCGAATGGTCTGACGGAACGTCGGCTTGGA
>CAZADC010000364.1:3275-4041 GCA_964483755.1 uncultured Planctomycetaceae bacterium
GCGACGAGTTGGCGAGGCCGCCGACCGACCGGCCCACTCTCGAAGAACCGACACCCCCGCCGCGTGCGACACGCCCGTTTGGACACCGATCCACGTCGCATTCCCGGGTCTGATCGTACATGCGGACGTACGGCGGCAAGCGGCATGGCGGACGCGCGGGCCGCCCCCTTGAAGTGGGCTACTCGTCCGATGCCGCGTTCACTTCCACGACGCGCTGGGCGCTGAAGGTCCGTCCCGTCAGGTACTCGATGAACTCGACGCGGACGGTCACCTCTCCCGCAGCGGGCGGGCGGTCGAACGGAACGGTCGTGCTGTAATGGTAGGTCATGAACCCCCCGGCCCAGTCGTCGGCGAACTCGTCCACCGACAGGTTCCGCTCGCCGATCAGCGCCCCGTTGCCGTTGCCGGCGAGGTCGTAGACGCGGATCCTCGCCGACCCGGCCACCTTGAGCGTGTTGCCCTCCTGGTCGATCGGCTGGAGGAACACCTTCACGGCGTCGTCGCCGGGCTCGTCGTCGGTGTTGACGCCGGTGGAATAGCGGCCGATGTCGAGCCGGTCGACATAGTAGAGCTTATCGAGACGCTTGTCCCCGAGCGCCATGAGCGTGTCGATGCGCTTCTGCCGGTCGGCGATGCGGCGCCTCAGGCGTTCGTTCTCCTCCTGCGTCTCGGCCAGCTCGTCCCGGCAATCGGCGAGGTTCCGGCGGGCCTCGACCAGCTTCTCTTCGGACCGGCAGCCCGCCAGCGCGGCGCACAGGACGCCGGC
>CAZADC010000365.1:0-4031 GCA_964483755.1 uncultured Planctomycetaceae bacterium
AAGTGGGCGGGGTTGGCGTCGTGCTCGCCTTCGGTGATCTCGCCGGGAATCATGTCGGCTGGGTCGTACATGCTCGCCCACGGCTCGGGGACGATGTAGGGCGGGTGCGGGTCGTGGAAGCTCGACCACAGGAACAGCGGGCGGTCGTCGCGGGCGGCCTGTTCGATCCGTGCTATGCTGCGCTCGCCGGTCCAGTGCGTGTAGTGGAACTGCTCCGGCAGCGACCAGCGTCGGCTTTCGCGATCGTAGTAGCTGTCGCGGTCGGTCGGCGGCTCGCCCGGCGGCGCCTGGAAGTACTCCCTCCAATTCTCGAGCCCGTTGTCCTCCATCCAGGCGGCGTAATGCTGCCCGGCGTGGGCCTCGTCGCCGTGATTGCGGGCCAGCTCGATGTGATCGAAGCCGTACCACGGCCCGGTGAAATTCCGCCAGAACCCGATGTCGCGCATCGTCGGCTGGCATTCGAGCGATTCGGCGCCCGGGCGCGACGCGAGCGGCTGGAAGTGCGCCTTGCCGATCAGACTGGTGGCGTAGCCCGCCCTTCGCAGCGCGTCGCCGACGACGGGCACGTCCGCGTAGAGCTTGGTCCCGAGCGACCAGGCGCCGTGCTGGGACGGGTACATTCCGGTGAGAATGGTCGCCCGCGTGGGCGTGCACGTCGGGTTGGGACAGTAGGCGCGGTCGAAACGCGTGCCCTCTTCGCACAGGCGGTCCAGCGCCGGCGTGCGGATGCGGGGGTTCACCGCGCCGAGCGTGCTGTGGTGCTGCTGGTCGGAGGTGATCAACAGGATGTTCGGGGGCCTTCGGGGCATGGCGTAGTCGCTCCGGATCGGTAAGCGTGGGGTTTTCGAGCGCGGCTGTGAGGTGCGAGCATATCGAAGCCTCGCACGCTGTCCAGTCCCGATGAGCGGACGGGCCTGTCGAGCGGAGGCCCCTTGTTGCCGCCGGGGCGGGATCGGCGAGTTCAGTGCCGCACCGCGGCCCGGATCTCGTCGAACATCGGCGTGGTCTCGCGCCGGACGCACTCGACGGCGTAGACGTACATCGCCGCCGACCAGGTCTGCCAGTCCTGCCCCTGCACCGAGCCGTCGGGGGCGCGGAACCACTCGTTGAACCCGTACCTGACGTCGTGGTCGCGCGCGGGCGTGACCAGCTCGGTCAGGGCCAGCAGCTTCCGTCGCGCGAGGCGCAGGCGTCCGGCGGCTACGCACGCGGCCACGTAGAATCCGCAGATGAACGGCCAGACGCCGCCGTTGTGGTAGTCCCCGGGCGGGTTGAATTTCGCGTACCGCGGCCGCCAGTCGGGGTCTTCGGGCCGGACATAGGGGAAGAAGTTGGGCGGCAGGTCCACGGCCAGGTCCCCTGCCGCGCGGAGGGCGTCGCATTCGTCCTCGATCCAGGCGATCATGGCGCGGGCCCGCGTGGGCGGTGCGACGCCCGTGAGAATCGCCAGCGTATTGCCCAGCAGGTCGAACCTCTCGCTGCTCGAGAGCTTGTACGACCAGAACGCATAGTAGGGCTTGCGACGGACGACGAGCCCCTCGTGGACGTGGCGGTGCACCACCTCGGCCGTGATGGTCAGACGGCTCATGAGCTGCCGCAGGACGCGGGCCTGCTCGTGCCGCCCGTGCGCGACGAGCGTCCCGTGGTAGGCCGCATTGACGTAGAGCCCGTACCCCAGGCACCACTGCTCGTCGCGCCAGTCGCTGGTGGGAAGCTGGGCGACCATCACCTCGTCGTCGGGACTGCGATGGGCCATCCAGCTCAGTGCCGCCGCGGCGGCATCGGCAAGGAACTCCGTCTCGCCGACGTGCCGGCGGTACATGGCGAGCGTCAGGAGAAACAGCGGCGTCGTGTCGCTGGCGCCCTTGTCTCCCGCGTCGTGGGCCAGCGACGGGATGTGCCCTCGCGGCGACCGGTTGGACGCCAGCGCCTCCAGTGTTCGCCGAAGCGCCCACGCCAGCTCCGGACGCCCGGAGAGCATCATTCCCGGACCGGCGATCATCAGGTCGCGCGTGTACGGCTCGGGGTATCCCCACCCGGCCGTGCGGGGCAGCCCGCGGCAGGGCCCGGTGCGATTATGCATGAGCACGTCAACGGCCGCAGCGAAGGCCTCGTCAACGCGTTGGCGATCACGTCGTTCCATCACGTCAACCCCAGTCTGCGCTCGAGAATCTCCAGCAGCCTTCTCGCGACCACGCGATAGTCGAAATGTTCGACGATGTGTTTTCGAGCCGCCTCGCCCAGGCTCGTCCGAAGGGTCTCGTCGCCCATGAGCTTCAGGAGGTGCTCGGCGATGTCGTGCACGCTGGCGCGGTAGTCGGCCGTGCGGGGGCGCCGGAAGACGACGCGGCGCCCGGGCCCGCCGTCGTCGCCCTCCACCGTCGCCTCGCGGATGCGGATCTCCTGGGCGACGCGCGCGAGGAAGCCGGTCCGCCCGTGGATCATGGTGTCCAGCATTCCCATCGCCTTGATCCCGATGACCGGCTTTCCGCACGCGCCCGCCTCGACCTGGATCATCCCGAACCCTTCCAGGCGCGACGGCGCGGCATAGATGTCGCAGGCCGACATGAGGTAGGGCATGAAGTTCCGCGAGACCCGGCTGGCGGTGTAGACGACGTTCTTGTCGATACCCAGGTGCGCCGCGAGCTGAAGGTCGTGGAGGTTCTGGGTCTCGGTGCGAGGCTGCGGCCAGACCTTGCAGACGTACTTCCAGTCCGGCGCCTGGGTGTCGATCAGCGCCAGGGCCTGCATCACTTCCTGCGCGCCCTTGGAGGCCGCATCGCCGCCCACCGTCAGGATCATGACCTGGTCGGGCGCGACGCCGAGCGAGTCGCGCACGGCGGCGACCTTCGGATCGCTTCGATCGCAGGGACGGAAGGCGTCCGTGTCGCACCCGACGGGCAGCACCTCGAACTTCTCCGCCGTCAGCCCGTCACGCACATACACATCTTTTACCCAGCGGGAGGTCACCAGGATCAGCGGCAGCGACTCGAGAACCTCGAAGTAGTTGGCGACGTACCCGTCGGCGACCAGCCACGGCACGGCCTGAATGCCGTAACGCTGCGGATGGAGCACGAGATGTGACGTGTGCCCCCAGTATCCGATTCCCACCACCACGTCGGGCGCGAACCAGCGGTAGTACCATTCCTTCTCCTGGGGAGACTCGAAGTGGGCCGCGTGGACGTCGACGCCGAGCTCGCGCAGTCCCCGGTAAAGCAGGTCGCCCTGCGTGGCGAGCCCGCCCGGCGACGGGGGGTAGTCGTACAGCACCAGGATCTTCATGGGGACGCTCCGGTCGCGCGAATCGCGGTTCGATGAAAAGCTTCGGGTGATATGCACGCGCGCAGCTCGAACGAATCCGCGGCGTATCCATACACCTCGCGGACGATGCGCTTCTTCTCGGCGAGCTGGCGGCCCGTCAGGGGCGAGCGCACGCCGGCGTCGTCCCGCGGCCGGCAGCGGCCCGTGTTCGCGTTGCAGTCGTAGGCGAAGGTCCACAGCTCGCGGGTGCACAGCTCGCCGTCGCGGACCAGATCGAAGACGACCTGGTGGACCTGGCAGTGTCGGGGGTGTCCATACTCCCCGTTTTCGCCGTGGGTCAGCACGAGATCCCACTCCATCTGCCCGGCGGCCTCCATGATCGGACGGGCGATGTCCAACCCCGGGCGGATCGGCTTGAGAGGGTTGGAATCGTCGAGATTGAATATCCTGCCGCAGACGCCGAGGCGATCGCAGACCGTTCGGAAGCGCGGTCGGCGCGACGGATCCTCCGCGCGGCACAGACAGACCAGCATCCAGTCCCAATCGGGGTTCCGGAGTATCTGCCCGCCGCACCAGATGATCTCGTCGTCGGGATGGGCGACGACGATGACGGCCGCCTTCATCAAACCGCCCGCCACAACCTACCGGCGACCCGCCGCGGCACGCGCCGCAGGCCGTCGCCCGCAATCTCCCGTCATTCTATGCCGGCTGGGGGCCCGTCGGCTTCTGAGAATGCGCGATCACCGCGGCGACCAGTCCGACGAACATCG
>CAZADC010000366.1:0-4028 GCA_964483755.1 uncultured Planctomycetaceae bacterium
CGCCGGGACCAGAGACAACGTAACCGTCCTCGTCTACGAGCATCGTCGCCACCCCTTGCCCTGCAGCCGAACACTGACCGGGGCGTACCCGCCAGTCGCTGCACGGGCCATCCGAACGCAGTGCCAGGAGAGTCACGATGAGTGAGTATCCACAACCGCAGCATGCTCCACCGTCCCCGCCGCGTCCGCCCCAAGCGGCGGCCAAGGCCTGCTGCCAGGCCGCACCGCCGGGCGCCAAGTTCTGCCCGACCTGCGGCAGTCCGTGCGCCCACGCCGGAGGGGCCACGCCAGCTGATCCTCAGGCCGCCGCCCAGCCGGCAGAATCCAGTCAGGGAGAGCCACTCGCGGAACTCGTCCAAGCAATGAACGCGAGGGACGAGTCGCCCCCTCAACCAGACACGGCGGTCGCCGCCGAGACCCAGCCGACCACCTGTGTCTGCGGCAGGCAACGTATCCCGGACGCGCCCTATTGCCCGTGGTGCGGCCAGGCGACCGGCAGCGACGGGAATCGACTCCACCTGGTGTGGGCCGGCGCCGACGGCCAGCGGCACGTCTCCGTCATCGGCGACCACGAGGTGATCATCGGCAAGGCTCCCGACAGCCAGATTTCGTTGATGCAGGACGAGTACGCTTCGCGGCGTCATGTTCGGATCTACCGGGTCGACGGGATGGTCTTCATGGAAGACCTGGGAAGCTCCAACGGCACCTTCCTGCGGCCCCGTCGGTCTGTAGCCCTCGAGCCCGGTGATGAGATCCTCGTCGGCACGACCGTCCTGCGGCTCGAAGAGGCCAAGGCATCACCCGCTGGAGGAGCTTCTGCGTGATCGACTTGCCCGCCATAGGCCAGCTGATACTCGGCCGCTACGAGGTCGAAGACATCGAAAGCATCGGAGGCCAGGCGATCCTTGCCAAGGCGAGGAACATTGATAGCGCCGCGATCGTTCTCGTCAAGCAGTTGGCATTGGGGCCGCTCGATAAGAACTACGACGCTGAGCTGGCGCGTTTTTGGCGGGCAGCCGAGCTACGGATCGACCACCCGAGGGTGGTCGGCGCGATCGACTGCGGGGCGGAAGACGGATGCCACTACATGGTAATGCCGTTCATCGAAGGCGGCCATCTTGAGTCCTACGTCTGCAGCAACGGGGGGAAACTGGCCCCCTCGACCGCCGGCTTGATCACCTCACAGATTGCCGAAGGCCTCGAGTCCATCGCGCATATGGGTGTCGTCCACCGGGATATCAAGCCCCATAACATCATGATGTCCCCTGAGATGGGGGCGATGATCATCGACCTGGGCATCTGCCGCGTCCTCGGCCAGCAGACCCTCACCGGCGGCAAGGGCATGCTCGGGACGATCGAATACATGGCCCCGGAGCAGGCCCATGAACCCCGAAGCGTCGACCCCCGGGCTGACCTGTATTCGCTTGGCGCCGTAATGTACTTCATGCTCACGGGTCGTGTCCCTGTGGAAGGGCAGGATGCCGGGCAGCAAGTCCTGCATCTGTGTCAGACGATGCCCGCTTCACCCGCGCAGGTGATCCCCGGGATTCCCGACCACCTCGATCGCGTCTGTATGACGCTGCTGGCGAAGCTCCCCGATGAGAGATACCAGTCGGCTCGGGAAGTGATCGAGGTGCTCGCCGGCGAAGGGCGCTGGCCCGCCACCTCCGACCCTCAGGCAAGTTCTTGTGCAGCCTGTGGGGCCAGCGCTCACTTCGGCAGCAGATTCTGCCCGCGTTGCGGCGCCAGCCTCGCCGCCAAGAGCTCCTCCCCTCGATGCCTCGCCTGCGGAAGTGCCCTCAGCATGAGCTCTCAGTGCCCCAGCTGCAGTAGGACCTTCAGCCATGCCAATCATCGCCTGGCCTTCAGTGCCGGACCGCTGGCCGGAGAGGTTTTCCATATCCCGGAGGGAATCTACGTTCTCGGCCGCCAGGAACTGGCGGGGCGCGATGCGCACATATCGCGTCAGCACCTCTCGGTCGCTTGCACCAACGGCCGTGTCTGTCTGCAGGACGCCGGCAGCGCCAACAAGACCTATGTCGCCGGTCGCCTGGCCGATTGTCCCGTCGAGCTGCAGTCCGGCACGGAAATACGCGTCGCGAGCAACATCGCCATCTATACCTCCGACTGACGAAAGGAGCATTCCATGAACTGCCCCAAGTGCCAGACACCTAACGCCCCGACAGCTCAGTACTGCACGCAGTGCGGTCAAGCCCTGGCCGCCACGTCCACCGGGACTCGGACCGTCGTTCAGGCGAGCGGCCCGCAATCACCCCAACAGGGTCCTGTAGCATCCGTTCCTCCGCCTGCACCGCCCGCGATGTCGCCGCAGCAGGCCACCGGCCTCGCAGCCCGGGCCGCCAATAGCTTCGGCTCGGCTGCCATGCCCCTGATGAGCATGAACGGCGACAGCCGCCAGCGAGAGCTCACTTTCTTCGTCGACGACGGCTCCGGCAGCATGTCCGGTGATTGCCAGAGCGGCATGAACAAGCTCGAGGCCACCATACGGGCTGTGGCCACCATGGTCGTTACCAAGAACCAGGTCGATCCGGTCGATGAGGTTGGTCTGATCGTGTTCAATGAACAGGCCCAGCTCCTGCTGCCCCTCAGCCCGATCCAGTCATGCAAGTCGCAGTTCCTCCAGACGCTTCAGTCCCTCGTACCCGACGACGGGACGGACATCAACGAAGGGCTGAAATGCGCCCAGGATCACTTCGACTGGACCCGCAATGACGTCGTCCGCCGGGTCATCCTCCTCACCGATGGGTATGGCGGCGATCCGACACGGACCGCCCGGGACCTGAAGTCCCAGGGAGTCATCATCGACGTCATCGGCGTGGGCGACAGCCCTTTGAATGTCGACGAAAAGCTCCTCAAGACCATCGCCTCCACAGTTCAGGGGGAGCTTCGATACCGTTTCATTCGCGACCAGCAAACCCTTCTGGACCACTACACCGCCCTGGCCGGCAAGACGGCCACGGCCTGATCGCAGGGAGCATTCCCATGGTCATCGTCCGCCCCGGCTTCAGTCCCGTGCTGTGGATGATCTGGCTGATCGACCTGTACGTCCTTCTGTGCGGCGCCCGGTTGATCCTCTCGCGCGTGCCGACCGCGTGGGCCGGCCAGGCCTGCCTGACGCTACAGCGGTTCACCGATCCGCTGCCCAACGCAGTGGGCCGGAGGATCGCCCGCCGCTCCGAGCGACCGCCCGCCCCCTGGCTGCCCTGGCTGCTGGTCGGCCTCTGCGCCTTGCTGCTTCGAAGCCTGCTGATCGGAGTCCTGCTCTGACCTCCAAGGAGAACCACGATGAATGAACAAGCCAAGCAACCCGTCAGGGAGTTCCAGTCCGGCGCGATCCGAGCCACGATCTGGAAAAATGAAGTCCAGCAGAACGGCCGCACCGTGGTCCGATATTCCGCTCCCATCCGCCGCGTCTACAAGGACAAGGACGGCAACTGGCGGGAGACGCACAACTTCTTCGCCGAGGACATGCCCCGCGTCCGCCTGCTGGCCGACAAGGTCTTCGAGTTCGTCTCGCTGCGGGAGAGCGAAGACGCCCAGGAGTCCGCGGCGGGCTCGTAGTCGCTGCAGCCATCCTGGCCAGCGTTTCTTCGCTCAGGCGCGGGATGCTATGATGCACCTTGGCCCGGTCGGCGCCTGCTGAAACGGTCTCCCCCGCCGTCAGCGGGTTGTCCGGCCGGGCCCTTGCATGCGCATGCCGCCCGGCCAACTCAGGCCGCTGCGGCCTGGGATCGAGTTGCGGTTGACCGATGCGAGACCTTCGCGGCCTCCATCCCGTCGAGGATAGCCCCAGCCGCCTCGCGGATCCGCTCCAGCGACTCCAGCAGCGTCTCTCTCCTTCCGTCGTAGAGCTGGATGTAGTCGCTCGAAGAGCTACCGCAAGCCAACCCGACCGACTGGCTGACGACAAAGGCTACCGCCTCGGCCTCACATTCCCGGACCGTCTTCGAGCGATTCCTCGCCTTGCCGTGTTGATGCAGCAGCTCGTGGGCCAACTCATGAGTCAG
>CAZADC010000367.1:0-4018 GCA_964483755.1 uncultured Planctomycetaceae bacterium
AGTGGTAACCCCGATCTTTGCCAGATGATGCATTTTGTCAATGGGCCGAGCGTCGCCTTCTGCGTCTTGGCCATCCGCATCGAGACCGGCTGGAGATCCTTGATGAACCTTCGGCAGCAGCACCGCTGCCCGCACCGCTCGTAGTCGGCGATCAGGCGGGCCTCGTCGCGGGCGCCGACCTGGCGCATCTCGATCCGCGTGCGGTACTGCGACGCCAGGCGGCGCACCAGCTCGCGGAAGTCCACCCTCGACTCGGCCGAGAAGTAGAACACGATCCGCTCGCCGCCGAGCAGGTGCTCGACCGTGACCAGCTTCATCGGCAGCTTGAGCTCGCGAATCTGCTCGCGGCAGAAGCAGGCTTCCTCGCGCCCCGAGCCGGACAGGTGGGTGTGATCGACGATGTCCTGGTGGTTTGCGGCCCGCAGGACGGCGCCGCGGCGGCGGAAGGGGTAGTCCGGGCCGTTACGCTTGAGGAAGCTGTTGAGCTGCTCGTGGGTAATCCTCTCGCCCCGCCCGGACGTGTCGCTGTCCACCGCAGCGACGACCTCCCCCAGCTCCACGCCGCGATCGGTCCGGACGACGACCTTCTCGCCCGGACGCGGGCGATGGTCCAGCTCGTGCGCGAACTCGCCGGTGTACTGCATCCGACCGTAGCGAACGACCACGGTGGGCTTGGCCGGCGGCGGGGGCTTGCGCTGCTCGCCGGTCGATCCGTCGCGCTGGGCCTGCACGGCATCGCGGTGGGACTGCTTCTCGGCGGATTCGTCCGCGGCGCCGGACTGCTCGCGCGGCGGGTCGGCCCGGGAGTCATCATCCGGGCCCGATGTCGGCGTTTCGGATGCGTCCAGGGATTCTTCGCGCGGCGCAGATGCGTCGCGGTCAGGCGTATCGTCGGTCATGAAGACCGCTCCATGCTGTCGAACCGCGGCGGCCCGCGGACAAGTCGTCAGGTTCCCGTCCCGGTCCGTCACCGGGAGCCAATCCGCCTTTCGGCGCGCCGGAAGTCCGGCCTCGCGGACACACCCGCTCGGGCGGCAGCATCCGCGACACGCCTACCATACCACGCCGCATGAAGTTGCGCGAAGGGCTTTTCGCCGACCCCGGCGGCGCCTGCGGTCAGTCCAGCCGGGCGAGCTCGGCCGTGCAGACGTCAATCAGGCGCTTGCGGACGGCGTCGACATCCTCCTCGGCGCGGAACCCGGCCGCCCGCGCGTGTCCGCCCCCGCCGAAGCGGCGGGCGATCTCGGCCACGTCCACGTCGTCGCGACTCCGCAGGCTCACCCGCACAACGTCGTCGTTCTCGATGAGGATCACCGCCTCCTCGACCGTCGCCATCCGCAGCGCCTCGTTGACGAGATTCTCCGTCTCGTCGGGGCGGGCGCCGGTGCGCTCGAAATCCGACCGCCGAACGGTCATCACCGCCAGGCGGTCGTCGCAGTGCAACTCCAGACTCTCCAGCACCGCGATCCGCAGGCGCATCCGCTGCGGACGCTCCGACTGGTAGAGACGCCGGTAGAGCACGTCCGTGCGGACGCCCCGCTCGCTCAATCGCGCGGCCGCGCGCAGGCACCGCGCGTCCGTGTTGGCGAAGACCAGCCAGCCCGTGTCGGTGGTCAGGGCGACCATGAGCGCCTCGGCGGCGCGGGAATCGATCGGCCAGTCGAGCGATTCCAGCAGCTCGAGCACGAGCACGCCGACGGCGGCAGCGGAGGTGTCCACCCACTGGAGCCCGGCGACGTCGTCGCAGGTGGCGTGGTGGTCGATCACCATCGCCTTGTCGCGACAGCGCGGCAGGCGCTCGTCCAGCCCGTCGAGCTGGGCGAAGGCACAGGTGTCGAGGATCACGATCGCGTCGGCGGCATCGGCGAGCTCGTCGAAGCGGTCGGCGTCCGCGGGGGATTCCCCCGACAGCAGGAACTCACACCGCCACGGCGGCGCGTCGAGCAGGAGCAGGTCGGCCGACTTGCCGGCCGCCCGCGCCGCCCGCGCGAGCGCCACCATCGCCCCGAGCCCGTCCCCGTCCGGGCGGGCGTGGGTCAGGATCAGCAGCCGCGTGGCGTCGCGGAGGCGGCTTTCAATCTCCGTTCGCGTCCTGTCGGAGCAGCTTTCGCACATGCTGCACGTCCTTCGCGATCTGTTCTTGAAGCGCGTCGGCGTCCGGGAAGGTCGCCTGGTCCCTCAGGCGGCGGGCCAGCTCCAGTCGCATCGGTCGTCCATAGTAGTCGCCCTCGGCGTCGATGAGGAACGCCTCGACGTAGGTCTCATCGGCGGGTCCGAGCGTCGGCTTGTTGCCGATGCTGACGGCCGAGGGAAAGGCCTGGTCGTCGATGTTCGCCACGCCCGCGTACACCCCGTCGGCGGGCACGACCTGTTCGCTCGGCGCGATGTTGGCTGTGGGGAACTCCAGCAGCCGTCCGTGCCCGGCGCCCGGGATCACGTCGCCGTAGAGCGCGAAGCGGCGGGCGAGGCAGCGGTTGGCGTCCTCGATCCGCCCGGCCCGCAGGAGCATCCGCACGAGCGTGCTGGAGATGCGGTCGGGCCCTTCGTCCAGGTCGAGCATGACCTCCTCGACCACGTGAACCTCGAAGCCCTGCGGTCGGGCGAACTCGCGCAGCGTGTCCACCGTGCCGGCCCGGCGGGCGCCGAAGGCGAAGTCCCGCCCCTCCACCACGTGACGCGGCGCAAAACACGCCGCCAGCAGACCGCACACGAACTTCTCCGGCGACAGGCCGAGCAGCTCGCGGTCGGGCGGGACCACGACGACCCGGTCCGCGCCGGCCTCGCACAGCCGCTCCGCCCGCTGTCGGGGCGGCGTGATGCACTGACGGGCGTGCTCCGGGTGGAACACGACATCGGGGAACGGGTCGAACGTCATCGCCACCGCCTCAACGCCGTCCGCGTCGGCCAGACGCCGCACCTCGCGGAGAATCCGCTGATGCCCGAGATGGACGCCGTCGAAATTGCCGATCGTCAGCGCGCAGCCGCGCACGGCGTCCGGCAGCGCGTCCAGCCCGTGAATGATCCGCTCGTCGTTCATTGCGTCCGGTTGCTCAGCCTGTTCCGCGTGCGGCCGGAAGAACTCGGCTGCACGCCCCGCCGCTGCCGCTCTGTCAGCGACCTTCCTCGCGGCAAATCGTCGCGCTATCGTTCAATGCCCGACGAAGACCGGCACGTCGCCGTCGGGGTCGTCGATCAGCGCCACGCGCACATCGTACACCGATTCGAGCACTTCGGCCCGCAGCACCTCGCCGGGCGGGCCGTCGGCGGCGACTCGCCCGTCGCGCATCAGCACGAGCTTGTCGGCGAACCGGGCGGCCAGGTTCACGTCGTGGCTGACGCACAGCACGGCCATGCCCCAGTCGTGCGCCAACCGCCGCATCATGCGGTAAATCGTGAGCTGGTTGCGCACGTCGAGGTGGCTGGTCGGCTCGTCAAGCAGCATGACGCTGGGCTGCTGGGCGATCGCGCGGGCGATCATCACGCACTGCGCCTCGCCGCCGGACAGCTCGTCGAGCGTGCGATCGGCGAAGCCGGCAACGCCGGTCATCTCCATCGACGCCTCGACCACGCGATGGTCGAGATCGGTCTCGAAGCCCAGCGCCCCGAGGTGCGGCGTCCGTCCGAGCATCACGATCTGCCGCACCGTAAAGGCGAAGGCCGACTGCGACTGCTGCGGCACGTACGCCGTCAGGCGCGCGAGCTGGGCGGTCGAATGGTCCGGCAGCGCCCGACCGTCCAGCAGCACCTCGCCCGAGGCGGGACGCAGCAGGCGCAGCAGGCACTTGAGCAGCGTGGTCTTGCCCGACCCGTTGGGCCCGAGCACGGCCAGCAGCTCGCCCGCCGACGCCCTGAAGCTCACCTCCCGCAGGACCGGACGGTCGGCGCGGTAGGCGAAGCTCACGTCGCGGACCTCGACCACGTGCTCGCTCACAGCGTCGCCTCCCGGAAGCGACTTCGCAGCAGGTAGATGAAGAACGGCCCGCCCGTCATCGCCGTGACGATGCCCACCGGCAGCTCG
>CAZADC010000368.1:0-4009 GCA_964483755.1 uncultured Planctomycetaceae bacterium
AGGATCACCACCGGGTGCAGCGGCCACCACGTGAACCGCAGGCGGAGGAATGCGAGCATCCCGACCAGTCCGGCCCCGATCAGCGTGCAGGTCAGGAACGTCCCGTTGACGTCGATCAGGTCGGTCCGGAAGTGCTGCGGGTCGCCGGGCGACGGGCCGCCGTGAAGGGCGAGCTTGCGCTGGAGCAGCTGGAAGGGATACTTGCCGACCGACTCGCCCCAGAGGAACTGGCCGTCCTGCCCGAAGGCGTACTGCACGTAGAGCGTCGCGGGCACGGCGATGACAATCGACACGATCACGGCCAGCAGAGCCCAGCGGGTCAGACGCGCCGGGCGGATGCCGCGGTCTTCGCCGAGTCGCAGCGCGTTGGCGGCGACGGGCATCATCGTGGTCCGCGGGTCCATCGCCACGGCGACGGCGATCAGCGCCACGGCGATGGTTGCGTGCGGGCCGATCGCCTCGTACCCGAACCACCCGAGCACCGGTCCGGCGACCCACCAGCCCGGCTGGATGATGATCACGCCCGTCTCGGTGTGGATGCGCGTCATGACGACGAACAGGAGCCCGATCGACAGAACCAGCACGGCTGCGATCGCCCAATGGAGCCCGGCCGCAAGCACGAGCCAGGCGAACGTGCCGCCGCCGGTCAGCAGCACGCCGCGGCATCCCCACACCGACAGGCGCGGCGCGTCCGTGCCGCCCAGTAACGCCGCCCGCAGGACGCGCGTGTAGTGACGCCGACCCGTGTACAGCAGCGCGACGGCCATGCCGAGATACGCCCCGTACGACAGATGCGAAGCGTAATTGCCCTCCAGCGGATACCACGTGTTGTCCACGCCGAAGATCAGCAGGAACCAGAGCGCGATCGCGTACAGGATGTGACTGATCCCGACCGACAGCGAGACGTCCGCCGCCAGGAAATAGGCGAACGCCAGCCCCACGAAGTACAGCTTGGGCTGGAGCAGCCAGTACCAGCGATCGATCTTCTGGAGGTCCGGCCACTTCTGCAGTGCGGGCATCAGGTCGAGCGTCAGCGGGACGGCAACCGTGTCCGGGAAGTACGTCTCGAGCCCGTTGATCAGGAGGATCGTCCCGCTGATCGCGGCGCCGGTCCAGAACAGCCGGCTGCGCAGGAGCCCCCCCGGCAGGCCGCGCGAGCTGTCGCCGATGATCTGCGACGTGAAGTCGGCGACCGGGTAGCGAAGGGACTCGTTCCGCGACCACTGCGGGTGCACGACGGCCGCGAGGCACACCGAGCCGAGCATCACCAGCGCGATCAGCGGGCCCCAGAACGCCCAGGTGACCGACCACGCGCTCCAGGGGACCTCCTCCAGGTCCGGCAGGTCGGGCGGGCTGATTCCGCGGATGAACTGCACGACGGACTCCGGCTCGCCGGTCGGGTCCATGAGCATCTGCGGCGGGGCGTAGGCGACCAGGTCAAGTTTCCGCCAGCCGGGCTCGGCCTGCTGGTAATGGTGCGGCCAGACGAGGGCGTCGTTGAACTGCCAGAGCACCGCCGGGCCGGGGATGACCGCGGCGATCATCGCCAGCGAGACGATCACCGCCCACTCCCCGCCGCGCAGGGGCGCCGAGCGGATCAGGCGCAGCAGGGGATTGGCGATCAGCAGGGCGAGGATCAGCAGCCCGAGGATGCCGGGCATCGCCAGGTTCCGCGCGAACAGCGAAACCTGGATGACCCAGTCGTTGTAGTATCCGCCCGCGGCGATCGCCGCCCCCGCCAGCAGCCCGATCACGATCGCCCTGAACGTCATTCACGCCTCTCCGCGCCGATGTGCCCGGATCACCTTTCCTGTCCCGCCGCGCGGTCGCCGTCGTCGCCGCGCGCCTGCCGTCCGTCGTCGCCGTCGAACTTGCCCGCGGGCGGGCGATCGCGCCGCCCGGCGCGGAAGTAAATCGCATCGACCGGACAGGTCTCGATGCACGTCCCGCAGGCGAAGCAGTCCGGGATGGTCCGGCGATCGCGGCGCAGAATCGCCCCCATGACCGTCGACGGGCAGGCCTTCTCGCACGCCCCGCACGCGATGCACGCGTCGTAGTCGACCTGGATCTTGTGAATGCCAAGCTTCTCGGCGACCCACCCGACCAGCCCGAACGGACAGAAGAAATGACACCACGGCCGCCAGACGAACACGCTCGCCGCCAGGAGCCCCCCGACGGCAGCCGCGCCGGCCGCGCCGAGGGCGACCGGATTGAAGATCTTGAACGGATCGATCGGGGCGATCAGGTCGAACGCCCACAGCAGCGCCACGGCCGTGAACGCGGCGAAAAACAGCACGCGGACCGTGTTCGTCACGACGAAGGGCACCTTGTACTGGGGCATCACCCCGCGGCGGTCGCTCGCGTCGCGGTTGAGACGGAACAGCGCGTCCTGCAGCGCGCCGAACTGGCAGCCCCACGTGCAGATGAACTTGTTCGCCACGATCACGAGGACGACGAACACACCCAGCGCGATCAGCCGCGGCGGAAAGATCGTCCCCGCCCGCCCGAACAGGGCGACGGCGTCCTTGACCGTGCCCATCGGATTGGGGTCCGCGCCCAGCGCCACCCCGAAGACGGCGACGGAGATCAGCAGCATCGCCAGGCGCAGACGGCGCGTCACCCGCCGCCGGCGCATCAGCACGAACGCCGCGCCCAGCGCGATCAGCCAGAGCGCGAACTTGAGGGGGATCTTCAGCCAGTTCTTGGAGCCCCGCTCGGCGTGAAGGGCGGCCGCCGCCCGGACACGATCGATCAGCGCACCACGATCGCCGGCAAGATCGCCGATCGGCTCGTCCAGGCGCGCCCGGCCGCCGACAGCCTCGGCGACGACGTCCGGGGCAATGCCGTTCGCCTCCGCGAAGCGGCGGGCGGTCATGTCCTCCCGCCACGTCCAGTCGTCCGGAAGATCGGGCGGCGCTTCCTCCCCGCCGCCCCAGAGCCGCGCCGACACCCACGACAGCCCGGCGACCAGTGCGACGACGAGCAGGATGGACGCGACGGTCCGTACCACGGGCGGCGCTCCTTTCTGTCCGCTACGACTTCACCACCAGGTTCACCAGGCGTCCCGGCACGACGATCCGTTTGACGACGTCCTTGCCCTCGATCGCCGCGGCGATCTTCCCGTCGGCCAGGGCGGCCGCGATGATCCGCTCCTCGTCGGCGTCGGCGTCGACGACGATCCGGGATCGCGTCTTGCCGTTGATCTGCACCGCCAGCTCGACCTGCTCGGCGGCGATGAGCGACTCGTCGTACGTCGGCCAGGGCTCGTGGGCGAGCGAGCCCTCGTGTCCCAGCCGCTCCCACAGCTCCTCGGCGAGGTGCGGCGCGAACGGTGCGAGGACGAGAACGAACCGCTCGAACTGCGATCTCGCACAGACCGGGAATATCTCCCACTGTTGAGGACCGGGCCCCCATTTCCGCTTGCGCTTGTCCTTATACACTGTGTTGACGAATTCCATCATCGCGGCGATGGCGGTGTTGAACTTCATCGCCTCGACGTCCTCGCCGACCTTCTTGATAAGTTTGTGCAGCGCCCGTTCAGTGTCCTCGCTCGCGTCCCCGTCAGCCACGATGTGCGGCGATTCGTCGATTGAACACTCCTCCAGCCCCGGATTAGCGAGGTTCCAGACTCGTCTCAAGAAGCGGTGCACGCCCGGCACGTCGCGGGTGTTCCACGGCTTGGACGCCTCGAGCGGGCCCATAAACATCTCGTAGAGGCGGAACGTGTCGGCCCCGAACTGCTCGATCACCTCGTCGGGATTCACCACGTTCTTGAGGCTCTTGGACATCTTCTCGACCGACTCGGTCACCGGCTCGCCCGTCTCGGCGTGGGTCGGCGTGTCGCCCGACAGGTCCACCCGGTCGTAGGAGAGGTACACGCCGCGCTGGTCGCGGTAGGCGAAGCTGCGGATCATGCCCTGGTTGAACAGGCGCCCGAACGGCTCGGGCGTCGAGACGTACCCGAGGTCGTAGAGCACCTTGTGCCAGAACCGCGCGTAGAGCAGGTGCA